>JBILWD010000022.1:0-21431 GCA_044370095.1 Opitutaceae bacterium
AGGCGTGGAGCGTCGACTACGCGCAGCCCATCGCCAACGGCCCGCTGAGCGTGGGCTTCGACCGCTACTTCGGCA
Organism: Opitutaceae bacterium; assembly: GCA_044370095.1. GTDB lineage: Bacteria > Verrucomicrobiota > Verrucomicrobiia > Opitutales > Opitutaceae > ER46. The sequence goes on from JBILWD010000022.1 coordinate 76, forward strand.
TCGCGGCATCGCTCGATATGGTGCCGTACACCTTCATCGAGAACGACCGGGTCACCGTCCTGCCGACCATCGAGCGGACCTGGCCACTGCACCCGGGGCACCCCGGTGAGTGCCGCACCGGTCCGGCGGCGCCCGGCTTCGAGGTCGAGCACGTGCTGCCCGAGTTCACGCGTCAGGCGGTGGCGACGATCGAGGCGGGCGCCGCCTCCGGGCAGCCGTTCTTCCTCTACCTGCCGCTGGCCTCGCCCCACACGCCGATCGCGCCCAACCCGCCGTGGAAGGGAAGGAGCGGACTGAACCTCTACGCGGACTTCGTGCTGGAGACCGACGACGCGATCGGACGGGTGCTTGACGCCCTCGACCGGACCGGCACCGCGGCGAACACCCTGGTCATCCTCACGAGCGACAACGGCTGCTCGCCGCAGGCGCGGATCGAGGAGCTCGCCGCTCAGGGCCACGCGGTCAACGGGCCCCTGCGGGGCCATAAGGCCGACTTGTTCGATGGCGGGCATCGCGTGCCGTTTCTGGTGCGCTGGCCCGCGCGAGTGCGACCGGCGGTGAGCGACCAGCTGGTCTGCCTCACCGATGTGTTCGCCACCTGTGCGGAGATTCTGGGCGTCCAACTCCCGGACGAGGCGGGCGAGGACAGCTTCAGCTTTCTGCCGGTCCTCGAGGGGCGGGGACCCTCATCCCGCGACTCGGTGGTGCACCACTCGATCAGCGGCGCGTTCGCGATCCGGCGCGGGCCGTGGAAGCTGGCGTTGAGCCCCGGCAGCGGCGGGTGGTCCGCGCCGCGGGATCCGGAGGCGCGGCAGCAAGGTCTGCCGGAGACGCAGCTGTACCGGATCGGCGGAGACGATTTGGCCGAGCGCGAGAACCTTGCCGCGCGTCATCCCGAAATTGTGGCCGAGCTGGAGCAGACGCTGCAGCGGCTGGTGGACCAGGGGCGGAGCAGCCCGGGCCGGCCGCAGGCCAACGCGGTGCCTGTCGTGCTGCGCAAGCCGATTCCTGCCCCGGCGGCGAAGGCGAAGCGCAAGTCCTGACCGGTTCGGGCGGGCCCAAGGCCGGCCGTTCACGCGGGGGGCGGCGGGGAGGTGCGCACGTGGAGGCAGCAGGAGTGGTAGCGCGCGAGGTACTCGAGCTCCGCGTCGCTCAGGCCGTGGATCCACCGCCGGCGGAAGTCCTCGCCTTCCGGCCGCAGCCCGTGGAGGGGGCAGAAGGGCGGGTTGCCGTGGTCCACGGGACACTCGCGGGTCAACGCAAAGACCTGGCGTTCCAGCCAGCCCCGGCGGTCGTACTCGGGAAACGGGTTCAGCGGCGTGGTCATCTCCAGAAGCGGCGAGGGCCGGCCGGCCCGGGCGCGAGGGAAATTACCATACTCCGGTCCCCGTCGCCACGCGCCGGCCGGGAATCCGGCGGGGTGTTTTCCGCCCGCGGCGGCCCGACAATCCGCTCGCCAGCGTCCGGCCGGCGGCTTTCGCTCCGGACAGCCTTCCAATGTCGCGCCTGCACGCCGCCTCCTTATTCGCCGGCCAACTGGGCCGTGGCGCGGCCCGCCGGGGCCTCCGGGCGGCGCTGCTCGTTCTCGTGCTGTCGTGGCCGGCTGCGGCGGCGGAGACCACCCTGACCTTCGCGGGGGTCGCGCTCGACGCCGAAACGGCACGGGCGGATGAGCGGCTACGCGAGTACCTGCGGTCGCGCGATGGCCTCCGCTTCGAACCGCGCGACCTCGACCACGGCGCCGCGGTGGATCTCCTCGTGGCGTGGGATGCGCGGCGGCAGGGCCCGCTCCTCGCGCGGGTGACCCCTTTCGTGTACCTCGCCGCGGAGATGCTCGGGGCCAACCTCGACGTGGTGGCCACGGCGGTGAGCCCGCGTGTGCCCGACACCACGCGGCTGAGCCACCTCGTGGTGCGGCGCGGAGCGGGCCTGCGGACGGCGGATCCCGACGCGTTGCTGCGCTGGTTGCGGGAACGGGCCGAGCCGGCGCGGTTCGTCTATCCCCACAAGTTCAGCACCTCGGGCTACGTGTTGCCGGCGGCGTTCTTCCGGCGCGCCGGGGTGTTCACGGGACCAGGGCCCAACGGCCCCGACCAGCGGCATACGTTCATCCGAGCGGAACAGCCCGCCGGCGGGCGCGGCGCAGCCGAGTTGGTGGGGCTCGTCCGCGAGGGCCGGGCGGAGCTCGCGGCGGTGTGGGACGGCGTGCGCGCGCGCTTCGCGGACGACCCGGATCTCCTCTTTATCCCGCTGCCGGTACCCGCGCCCAACGACTTGCTAGTCCTCTCGTCCGGCGCGGACCGGGGCGTGCGGGAGCGGGTGACCGCGGGCGTGCGGGCGATGCGGGCCGGGGAGATCGGCGTGGGGGACACGTTGCGCTGGCAGGACTTCAACGCGGCGCCCGAGGCGCGGCGGGCGCTAGCGACCCTACGCCGCCAGACGCGGGGTGGACCGCCCGCGGTGCCGATCAAGATCCGCGGGCCCGCCGGCGGGGATGCGCTGCCCGATCCGGCCCTGCTGGAGGCGGCACGGCAGGCGGTCCTCCTCGCGGGCACCGAGTTCACCCTCTACGACGAGGACTTCCACAAGCATTTTGACGTCCTCTGGACCCTGCGCCGCGCGCACGACGACGCGGTCGTGCTGACCAGCGAGTACCCTGATTTCGGCCTGCCCGCGCAGGAGTTTCACCTGAGCCACCGGCGCGACGATCCCGAGAGCCTCGTGGGCCGGCTGGAGGATTGCCTCTCGAACCGGATGCACCGCCTGCGCGAGGTGTGGAGCTTCGACGACCGCACGCCCACCGTCCTGCGCGACGTGCGCTTCGCGTTGCCGCCGGGAACGCGGTTGCCGGCCGTGCGCGTGGTGTGGAACGACCCCGCGAACAATGACCGCGCGGTGGGCTCGCCGTTTGTCACGGAGGTCGCCGCGGGCGACTTCCACGCTTTCCGGCTGAAGCCCGACGGGTTTCCCCGGCGGGGCGACGGGGTGCGCCTCGACCTCGATCCTCTCGGTAGCACGTCCTACCGGGTCGCGTTGGTGCGGCCGGTGGCGGATACCTTCCTATTCCGGCTGGGGACCTCGATCGTGCTCGTGCTCGCGGTGCTGGCGGCTGTGCTGGCGTTGTGGACCTTAGTACGGCGTCCGGGCGCGCCGCCGCGATGAGGGGACCGCGCGAACTCCTGCGGACACGGGAAGGCCTGCTGCTGCTGCCGCTGGCGGTCGTGGTCGCGGCGCTGGCCCAGGCCCAGGCCGAGGCGGCGCGGTGGAGTCCGGAGACCTACGCCCTAGGGCACCGCGTGGCGCAGGCCCTGCAGGAGCTGGAGGGCGGGCTCGATTTCAGCGGGGCGGAGGCGGTGCCCAGCTGGATGGTGGCGGCGTTGACGGGCGCGTATTACCTGCTCCAGCCCGCGTTGCTCGCCGGGGCCCTCGTGGTCTGGTTCCGCGCGCCGACGGCGCGGCCGCTGCGCCTGTTCGTTGGCTCGCTCGTGGCCGCCTACGCGCTCGCGCTCCCGTTCCACCTGCTGCTCCCCGTCCCGGAGCGATGGGCGTTCCCCGGCTCGGGGGCGATGCTGGTCTCAGATCTGCTCGGCGAGGGCTGGATCCGCGCGGCGCGGCTCTGGAGCAGCCCCGACGACGGGTTCCCTAGCCTCCACGCGGCCCTGGCCGCCGTAGTGGTGATCGTGGCCTACGCGGTGCGGGCGCGCGGGCGCCACGTGGTGCTCTGCCTCGCGCTGCTGGCCGGCGCGTCCTCTTTCTTCCTCGGTCTCACTTGGCTGCCCGGCCTCGTGATGGGCGTGGCGGTGGCGGGCCTCGCCTTCGCCCTTGCGACGCGCTGGAGCCGCGCGTGGTACCCCGAGGAATGGCCGGCCCCCCGGGCGCCTGTTCCGGTGGCCGAACCCCAGCCGGCCGGGCCGGGGCCGCACTGGACCGATACCGCGTTCCCGTTCCTGCGCCCGGGCCGCCAGCGTCGGGTTTTCATCAGCTACCGCCGGGACGGCGCCTCCGACCTCGCGCGCGTGGTGCGGATGGAACTCGAGCGGCGGGGCTACCCGTGTTTCCTCGACGTGGACGACGTCGGAGCCGGGCGGTTCGACGCGCGCCTGCTCCGGGAGATCGAGGAGGCGCCCAACTTCGTGCTGGTGCTCGCCGCGGGTTCCCTTGATCGGTGCCGGGAGCCAGACGACTGGCTGCGGCGCGAGATCGCCCACGCGGTGCGGAATAGCCGCCGCATCGTGCCGCTGGTGGCGGAGGGGTTTCAGTTTCCCGCGGACGCGGACTTACCGCCCGAGGTGGCGCGCCTCGCCGGCCTCAACGCGGTCGTCTATTCGCACGCCTACTTCGGGGCATCCTTCGACCGCCTCGAGGAATTCCTGCGCGCGCCGCCGCCGGGCGGGGCCTGAAGCCCGCGGCGGCGTGGGTCAGTTGGCGCGCGGGGCAAACTCTCCGCGCGCGGCGGCGAGCCCGCGTTCGTAGGCGGCGATGAGGCGGTCCCATTTCGCGTCCACCTCCGCGTCGATGCCTTGACGCGCCGGGTCCGCCTCAAACCAGCGGAGCGTGCGCTCAATTCCCTCGCGAAAAGAGACGCGCGGGGCGTAGCCAGGCACGAGTCGGCGGAGTTTGGTGAGGTCGAAGAGGGCGGGGTTGGCCTTGTCGCCGAAGAGGGTGCCGGTGTACTCGGGCAAACAGGCGGTGATGAAATCCGAGGGGATGTGCACCAAGCGTGGACGTTCGACGCCGGCTGCAGCGGCGGTGAGCGTGTAGAGCTCGTTCCAAGTGGGAGCTTCCTCGGACGTGATGTGGAACGCCTCGCCGAGGGCGCCGGGGTGGCCGAGCAGGCCCAGCAGGCCCTGCGCGAAGTCGGAGTTGTGGGTGATGGTCCAGGGGGTGAGCCCGTCGCCGGGCACGATCAACCCCTTGCCGGCGCGGAGTCGGGCGATGTTGGTGAAGCTTTTCGTCCAGCAGTTGAGGGCGAGCGGGAAGACGGTGTCGCCGTAGGTGAGCGACGGCCGGACGATGGTGTAAGGGAAACCCTCCTCGCGGCCCGCGCGGGTGAGACGCGCCTCGGCGGCGATCTTGAGCCGGGAGTATTCCCAGAAGGGGTTCTCCAGTGGCGTGTCCTCGGTGATCACTGCGCGGGCGGGGGGCTTGCGGTAGGCGCTGGCGGTGCTGATGAACACGTACTGCGCGGTATTCCCGCGGAAGAGGGCGAGGCGCGCCTCGATCGCCGCGGCGTCGTAGGCGAGGAAGTCGACCACGGCGTCCCAACGATGGCCGGCGAGGGCGGCCGCGGCCGCGAGTGGATCGGCGATGTCGGCCGTGAGCGCGCGCGCGCCGGCGGGCAGGCCTCGGCCGGAGCGCGTGAGGAGGGTGACGTCGTGGCCGCGCTCGAGGGCGAGGCGAGTGCAGGCGGTGCTGATGACGCCCGTGCCGCCGAGGAGGAGCAGGTTCATAAGGCGAGGAGGGGTTCGAGGTGGGTCCAGACCGTCGTGGCCATCACGGCGTGGCCGGCGGCGTTGGGGTGGATGCGGTCGCCGAGGTTGAGCGCGGGATCGCCGCCGACGCCCGCGAGGAGGAACGGCACGAGGGCGGATCCGGTGGTGGCCGCGATGTCAGGGAACACGCGGGCGAAGGCGGCCGTGTGCGCCGCACCGAGCTCGGGTGGGAGCTGCATCCCGGCGAGTAGGATTCGGATCGCCGGATGACGCGCGCGGGCGCGCTCGATGATACCCCGGAGGTTGGCGGCGGTGACGGCGGGGTCCACGCCGCGGAGGCCGTCGTTCGCCCCGAGGGCTACGACGAGCACGTCCACCGGCGCGCGGAGGGTCCAGTCGATGCGGCGGAGGCCGCCCGCGGTCGTGTCCCCGCTGATTCCGGCGTTGACGACCTTCCAGGGTATCCCGGCCGCGCGGAGGCGCTCGGCGATCAGCGCGGGGAAGGCTTCGCTCGCGGGGTCCGCGAGGCCATAACCGGCGGTGAGGCTGTCGCCGAGGAACACGACCGTGCGGGCCCCGGCGGTGGGGGCGGCCGCGGGCAGCGGGGGCGCGAGCAGGGCGAGGGCGAGCAGGAGGCCGCCGCGGAGGAGGGCGCGGCGGGCGCGGGCGGTGGCATTCATTTTCGGCATCGGCTGGCGTTCGGTCGGGGCGTGTGTTTCGTGGCGACGAATGAACGGCCAGACGATGCTGAAAGTCGAGCGGCTCACCCGATCCTACGGCGTGGCCGGGGGCCGGCGGCTGACGGTCCTGCAGGAAGTGAGCTTCTCCCTGATGGCGGGGGCGAGCCTCGCGATCGTCGGCCCGAGCGGCAGCGGCAAGACCACCCTGCTCGGCCTCTGCGCGGGGCTCGACCGGCCGTCCTCCGGGGACGTGGAGCTGGCGGGAACGGCGATCGGCGGGCTGGGGGAGGATGCGCGGGCGCGGGTGCGCAACGCCCACGTCGGCTTCGTGTTCCAGAACTTCCAGCTCGTGCCGACCCTCACTGCGCTCGAGAACGTGCTCGTTCCCCTCGAATTGCGCGGCGAGGGCGGGGCGGAAGCCGAGGCGGAGGCCCGCGCGCTCCTCGCCCGCGTGGGCCTGGGCGAGCGGCACGAGCACTACCCGGTGCAGCTTTCCGGCGGCGAGCAGCAGCGGGTGGCCCTCGCTCGGGCCTTCATCAACCGGCCGCGCATCCTCTTCTGCGACGAGCCCACGGGGAACCTCGACGGCGCCACCGCCCAAGCGATGACGGAGCTCATCTTTGGGCTCAACCACGAGCGGGGTACGACGCTGGTGCTCGTGACCCACGACCTCGAGCTCGCCCGGCGCTGCGGCCGGATCCTCCGCCTGCGCGGCGGCGCGGTGGTGGCTGACGGCCCCGTCTGACGCGGATGCGGACGCTTCCCTTCATCCTACGGCTGGCCTGGCGCGACTCCCGCGCCTCGCGCCGCCGCCTCCTGCTGTTCTCCTCGGCCATCGTGCTCGGGATCGCCGCGCTCGTCGCGATCGGCTCGCTCGGGGCCAACCTCGACCGTGCGGTCGACGGGCAGGCCAAGGGCTTGCTTGGGGCGGACCTGATCGTGACCAGCCGCAACCCCTTCGACGCGGAGACGGTGGCGCACGCCCGTGCGCAGGCGTCAGCCGTGGCGCGCGAGCAGAGCTTCTCCTCGATGGTGGTCTTTCCCGACGCGGGCGGCGCGACGCGGCTAGTCAACGTCCGGGCCCTCGAGGGGGGATTCCCTTTCTTCGGCGAGTTCACGACGGAACCGGAGACGGCGCCGGCGCGGCTGCGCGAGGGCGCACCGGTGGCGATCGTCGAGGAGACGCTGCTGCGCCAGTTCGAGGTGCCGGTGGGCGGCCGACTGCGCCTGGGCGAGGCGGAGTTCACCGTCGCCGGCGCGCTTCGGAAACTACCCGGCGAGTCGACCGCGTTCTCGGCGACCGCGGCCCCGCGGATCCTGATCCCGGCGGCAGCCCTCGCGGCGACCGGGTTGACGGAGCGCAGCGTACTGGTGCGGCACCGCCTGATGCTGGAGCTGCCGCCGGGGCGCACGCCGGAAGCGGTGGCGCGCTCCTTTCGGGAGCGGTTCCGCGCGGACGGGCTGGGCTTCGACACGGTGGCCGAGCGGCGGCGGAGCCTCGGCCGGGCGCTGGACAACATTGAGGCGTACCTGGGGCTGGTCGGTTTCGTGGCGCTGATCCTTGGCGCGATCGGCGTAGCGAGCGCGATCCACGTCCACGTGCGCCAGAAGCTTGCGACCGTCGCCGTGCTGCGCTGCCTCGGGGCCTCCGCGGGGCAGAGCTTCGCGGTGTACCTGGTGCAGGGCGTGGCGCTCGGGCTCGCGGGCGCGCTGGCCGGGGCCGCTTTGGGGGTGGGGCTGCAGCTGGCGCTGCCGCGGCTGTTGGCCGACGTGGTGCCTTTCCCGGTGGAGTTCTTCGTCGCCTGGCCGGCGGTTGCCCGCGGGATCGGGGCGGGGGTGATCCTCTGCCTGCTCTTCACCCTCTTGCCGCTGTTGGCGGTGCGGCGGGTGCCGCCCCTCAGTGCGCTGCGCTCCGCGCTGGCGGAGGCCGAGGGCGTAGGGCGCGATCCCTGGCGGCTGGTGGTCGCGGGCCTCATCGTGCTCGCGATCGCGGGGCTGGCCGCGTGGCAGACGGGCGGCTGGCGGGAGGGCTTGGGCTTCACCGCGGCGCTCGGAGGTGCGTTGGGCATCCTGTGGCTCCTGGCCCGGGCAACCTCGTGGCTCGCCCGCCGCGCCGTCCCGCGTCGTGCGCCGTATGTGGTCCGTCAAGGCATCGCCAACCTGCACCGGCCCAACAACCGCACCGTTCTCCTCCTGGTCTCCCTCGGGCTCGGGTGCGCCCTGATGCTCACCTTGTTCCTCGCCCGCTCCACGCTGCTGCGCGAGTTGGCCTCCGCCGGGGCCGGCACGCGGCCGAACCTGCTCCTCTTCGACATCCAGGACGACCAGCGCGACCCGCTCGCGCGCGCGCTGGCGGCGGCGGGGGCCCCGTTGCTGGTCGAGGCGCCTATCGTCACGATGCGCCTCGCCGCGCTGCGCGGGCGGCCGGTCGAGGAACTGCTCCGCGTGGCGCCCCGTGGCCGTCCGGACGAGGCCGAGGCGGTGCGGGACGGGCGGCGGGGCGGCGAGGGCGCGCGGCGTCCGGCGGGCTGGACCCTGCGCCGCGAGTACCGCACGACGTTCCGCGAGACGCTCGGCGGCGCGGAACGGCTGGTCGCGGGCGAGTTCACCCCGCGGGTCCCGCCCGGCACGGAGGTGGTGCCGATCTCCGTGGAGGAGGGCCTACTGCGCGACCTGGGCGCGGCGCTGGGCGACGAGCTCACGTGGGATGTGCAGGGCGTGCCGGTGCGCTCCCGCATCACGAGCGTGCGCGCCGTGGAGTGGCGGCGCTTCGAGCCAAACTTCTTCGTGGTGTTCCCCGCTGGCGTGCTGGAGGAGGCGCCCAAGTTCCACGTGATGGCCGTCCGCACCACGGATGCGGCCCACGCGGCGCGGGTCCAGCGTGCGGTCGTCGCCGCCTGCCCCAACGTCAGCGCGATCGACCTCGCGCTGGTCCTCGAGACGGTCGACAGCGTGCTATCGCGGGTCGGCTTCGTGGTGGAGTTTATGGCCGCCTTCACGGTGCTCACCGGCCTCGTGGTTCTGGTGGGCGCGGTGCTCACCGGCCGGTTGCAGCGGGTCCGCGAGACCGTGCTGCTCCGCACCCTCGGGGCGAGCGCGGCGCAGCTCCGGCGCATCCAATTGGTGGAATACGCGATCCTCGGGAGCCTGGCGGCGGTGGTGGGCGGGGCGCTGGCGCTCGGCGGCAACGCGTTGGTCGCGCACTTCGTCTTCCGCATCCCGCCGGCCTTCCCGCTCCCGGTGCTGGCGGCGGGGATTTTCACGGTCGCGGGAGCCACGGTGGTCATCGGCTTCCTCGCGAACCGTGGCATCGTCCGTCAGCCGCCGCTCGAGGTGTTGCGCGAGGAGACCTGAGCCGCGGCGCGTCCGACGGTCCGGCGCGGCGGGGCTTTGACGCCCCGGGTGCGCTCCCGCCACGCTGCGGGATGCGCTTCCAGACCCTCCTGTTCGCCGCGGCCGGATGGTTCGCCACCCTGCCCCTGCGCGGGCTCGGCTTGGTTGGCACCGCGCCCGGGACGGATGCCCCGGTCGACACGCTGCTGCGGCTCACGTGCTCGAGCGAGCCGCGGTTCGGCACCGCCGGCCGGATCCGCATCACGAATGTGGTTTCCGGCGCGGTGGTGGAGACCATCGATCTGGCGGAACCAGCGCCGACACGGCTGGTGGGCCTGAACCCGACCCCGTACCGCTACCGTCCCGGGCGCATCGAGGGCCGCGCGGCGGTGCTCGCTCCGCGGGCGGGCGTACTCGCCTACGGCGGCACCTATCGGGTCGACTGGGAGGCGAGGGTCCTCTTCGATGCGGCGGGAACCCCGCTGGCCGCGGGCGGATTCACCTTCAGCGTCCGCGCCTCGGGTCCGGCCCCGGCGGCGGCGGCGGTCACGGTCGCGGCCGATGGCTCCGGCGACTTCGCGACGGTCCAGGGCGCGATCGACTGGGTGCCGGCGGGCAACGCGGTCCCGCGCACGATCACCGTCCGCGCCGGCGTCTACGAGGAACTGGTGTACCTCGGCTCGCGGCAGCCGTTCGTCACCCTCCGGGGCGAGGATCGGGCGGGCACCGTGATCACGTACGTCAACAACCAGAACTTCAATCCGGGTAACAACCGCGCGATGGTCGCGGTGGACGCGAGCGACGTCACGCTGGCCAACCTGACCCTGCGGAACACGACGCCGCGGGGCGGGAGCCAGGCGGAGGCGCTGCGCGGCAACGGCCGGCGCGTCGTCCTGGACCGCGTGACGCTGAGCAGCCTGCAGGACACGCTGCTTTGGAACGGATCCTTGTTCGTCACGGACAGCCTGATCGAGGGCGACGTCGACTTCATGTGGGGTGGCGGGGCGGGTTACTTCCAGCGGTGCGAGTTGCGTTCGCTCGGCTCCGGTTACCTCGCGCAGCTGCGCAACGGCGAGACGGGGCGGGGCAACGTGTACGTGGACTGCCGCCTGACCGCGGTGCCGGGCGTGAGCAACGTGTACCTGGCGCGGATCGATCCGCGGCCGGATGTCGCCAACACCTGGCCGTTCAGCGAGGTGGTGTTCCTCGGGTGCGCGATCGGGCCGCACATCCGGCCGGAGGGGTGGCTGCTGAACAACGCCACCTCCGCGCCGCAGGTCCGCTTCTGGGAGTTCGGGAGCACCGACCTCACCGGCGCCCCGCTCGACTTTTCCCGGCGCCTGCCCGATTCCCGGCGGATCGACCCCGCGACGGCCGAGCGCTACCGCGACGTAGGCTTTGTGCTGGGCTGGTGGCCCCCCGCACCGGTTCCTCCTCCGCCGCGCCGCGAACGGCTGACCGGGCTCTCGACGCGCGCCCGCGCCGGCACGGAACCGGTGATCGTGGGCTTCGTCCTGGCCGGGACCGGCGAGGCCGCGGTGCTCATGCGCGGCGTCGGGCCGACCCTCGGGGCCTTCGGCGTCGCGGAGGTGCTCCCGCGGCCGCGGTTGGTCCTGCAGCGGGATGGGGCCGTGCTGGCGGCTCAGGCGGGCGGCCCGTTGGGGGAGCCGGTGACGACCGCGGCGGCGCGCCTGGGACTGTTTCCCTTCCGGGCGGGCGCCGCGGATACGGCGCTGCTCGCCACCCTGCGGCCCGGCGCGTTCACCGTGGCGCTGGCGGACGCGGGCGGCGCCGAGGGCAACGGGCTGGTGGAGATCTACGACGCCGACCCGGGCGCGGGCACGCGCCGCCTCGCCAACCTGTCCTCGCGCGCGCTGGTCGGCGAGGGCGAGGCGACCCTCATCTCCGGTCTGACGGTGGCCGGCACGGCGCCCAAGCCGGTGCTCGTGCGGGGTATCGGACCGGCGCTGGCGAACTTCGGCGTGGAGGGCGCGCTCGCCCGGCCGCGCCTGACCGTCTACCGCGGGCCCGAAGCCCTGGCGGTGAACACGGGCTGGACCGGGTCGGTTGACGCGCTGGAAATCGCGCGGGCGGGCGCGGTCGTGGGCGCGTTTCCCCTGGTGACCGGCAGCGGGGACACCGCGCTGTTGCTCGAGCTGGCCCCGGGCAACTACACCGCGCAGGTGAGCGCCCCGGCCGGCGCGGGTGGGGTGGCGCTCCTTGAGGTTTACGAGGTGCCCTGACCGCGGGGAGCGCGGGCGGCTCAGCGGTTGTCGCCGTCGAGCGCTCGGCCGAGTCCGCCGAGTACCGAGCCCTCCTCGCGGCCCCCGCGGGCGGCGCTGACGATGCGGCCGGCTAGGCGCGACAGCGGGAGCGACTGGAGCCAGACCCGGCCCGGTCCGCGGAGCGTGGCAAAGAAGAGCCCCTCGCCGCCGAAGAGGGCCGTCTTGATGCCGCCGACCAGCTGGATGTCGTAGCTCACACTGGGTTGGAAGGCGACGATGCAGCCCGTGTCGACGCGGAGCGTCTCCCCGGGGCCGAGGGTGCGTTCGTGCAGGGCGCCGCCCGCGTGGATGAAGGCCCAGCCGTCGCCGGTCAGGCGCTGGAGGATGAAGCCCTCGCCGCCAAAGAGGCCGGCGCCGAGGCGCTTCTGGAAGGCGATCCCGAGGCTCACCCCGCGAGCGGCGCACAGGAACGAGTCCTTCTGCGCGAGGAGTTCGCCGCCGAGGCTGGCGAGGGGCAGGGGCACGATCCGTCCCGGATACGGCGCGCCGAAGGCCACCTTGCGCTTCCCCGCCCCCTGGTTCTGGAAGACCGTCATGAAGAGGGACTCCCCGGTGAGCAGGCGCTTGCCCGCGCCGAGCAGGGAGCCGAGCAGCCCGCCCGGACGCGCGGACCCGTCGCCGAAGATCGTCTCCATCGCGATGCCGTCCTCCATGTACATCATCCCGCCCGCCTCGGCCACGACGGCTTCGCGGGGATCGAGCTCAATTTCGACGAACTGCAGGTCGTCCCCGCGGATGACGTAGTCGATCGCGTGCATCTGGGAGGTGAGGAAGGGAGGGGAGTCCATGGCTTGAGGGTGGACCGGAGAACCCGGCCCGAGAGGAAAAGTTGCGGCGGAGGCGCTTCAGTCAATCCGCAGGTGGCGGAGGCGGAGGGCGTTGGCGACCACGGTGATCGAGCTCAGGCTCATCGCAACGCTGGCGACCATCGGGTGGAGCAGCCAGCCGGTCCACGGGTAGAGCACGCCCGCGGCCAGCGGCAGTCCGGCGAAATTGTAGGCGAAGGCCCAGAACAGGTTCTGCCGGATGTTGCGGAGGGTCGCCCGGCTGAGGCGCGCAGCGCGGACGAGCCCCGCCAGATCGCCCCGCAGCAAGATCACGCCGGCGCTACGCAACGCGACGTCGGTACCGTCTCCCATCGCGATGCCGACATTCGCGGCGGCGAGGGCGGGCGCGTCGTTGAGGCCGTCGCCCGCAAATGCGACCCGAGCGCCGCGGGCGCGCCACGCTCGCACCAACTCCTGTTTGCCCGCGGGGGAAATGCCGGCGTGCCACGCGTCAAGACCCAGAGCAGCCGCGACCGGGGCGGCTGCCTCCGCGCGGTCACCGGTGACGAGCTCCACCCGCCAGCCCAGCGCGCGCAGCTCCCGCACAGCGAGCGCGGCGGAAGGCTTGAGCGAGTCGGCGAGGGCGATGCAGCCGGCCCGGGTGCCGTCTACCTGAACCTCGACCAGTGTAGCGCCGGGCACCTCCGGCGGCAGTGGCGGTATAGATCCGGTCGGGCGGATGACGGCAACGCGGTGGCCGCGGATCACGGCCGATACTCCGACCCCCGGCTCCGCCCGAAAGGCGTCGGCCGCGGGCAGCGCGAGCCCGCGCTCGGCAGCCGCGGCGACCAGGGCGCGGGCGAGCGGGTGTTCACTAGGCGCCTCCGCCGCTGCCGCGAGGCGTAGTACTTCCGCGGGAGTCCACTCCGGACCGACCGGGAGCACCGCGGCGACACGGGGCCGTCCGGTGGTGAGGGTGCCGGTTTTGTCTAGCAGGAGCACGGTGGTGCTTGCGAGGTGCTCCAGCGCGGCGGCGTCCTGCACCAGAATCCCGGCGCGCGCGCCGCGGCCGATGCCCGTGACGATCGAGACGGGCGTCGCGAGCCCGAGCGCGCAGGGGCAGGCGATGATCAGCACCGCGACCCCATTGAGCAGGGCGAGGTGCACGCGCGGTGCCGGCCCGAAGGCGAGCCAGGCGGCCGTCGTGGCCAACGCTAGGCCCAGCACGGCGGGGATGAACCAAGCGGTCACGCGGTCAGCTAGCCGGGCGATCGGCGCCTCGCTCTCCTGCGCGTGTGTGACCAGGCGGATGATGTGCGCGAGAACGGTGTCCGCACCCACCCGCTCCGCGGTGAGCACCAGCGACCCCGTCGTGTTGAGCGTCCCGGCGCGGAGGGGATCACCGGGCACCCGCGGAACGGGCAGTGGTTCGCCGGTAAGCATTGATTCGTCGATGTCGCTCGCACCGGTGGTCACGAGGCCATCCACCGGCACGTGTTCGCCTGGGCGGACGCGGAGCAGATCACCGGGGAGCACCGCAGCGAGCGGGACGTCCTGCTCGCCGCCGCCCGGGGTGACCCGGTGGGCGATGGGCGGGGCCAAGCGAAGGAGCGCCTCGAGGGCCTCGCCGGTGCGGGCGTGGGCGCGCTGTTCAAGGATCTGGCCGAGGAGCACGACGATCGTGATGAAGGCCACGGCCTCGAAGTACAGCGGCGCCCCGTGGGCGGTACGGAGGGCGGCGGGAAAACTCTCTTCGGCCAGCGTGGCGGCCACGCTGTAAAGGTAGGCCGCCCCTGTCCCGGTGACCGTCATCGTGAACATATTGGGGTCGCGCTCGCGGATTGAGCGCCACCAGCGGCGGTTGAGCGGTGCCCCGGCCCAGAGGAACACCGGAGTGGTGAGGGCCAACTGGACCCACGCAAGGAGGCTGGGATCGATTCCGTGGAGCAGGCTCGGCGCGGCCATTCCACCCATCGCAAGCGCTAGCACCGGTAGCCCGCAGGCAAGCGCCACCCAGAGCCGCGGGCGTAGGTGACGCTCGTGGGGCAGGCCCATATGGACGGGCTCGCTGGGGGAGGGGATGGCGGTCACGGCGGCAGGACCGGCCTGGGCCTGCAGGGTTTTGGGGCGGGCGTGGGTGGTGGCGTGGCGGGCCCGGGCCGCGGCGGGTGGGCGGCAGGTCGAGCGAGGTGATCGCGCCCGGAGGGCTGGCGAAGGCCAGCGTTAGCGCGAGGGCGGCCCGGCCGCGCCATCAACCCTTCTTGCCGGACTTCGCGGCCTGCGCGGCGGCGTCGTCGACCTTGGCGAGGAACTTGGCGGGGTTAGCCTTAAAGTCGTCCCCGCAGCCCTCGCAGCAGAAGAAGACCACGCGGTCGGGCTGGCCCTTGGCGCGGTAAATGTAGCCACTGGCCTCGCCCATGCTGCCGAGGGGCTCGTTGGAGACGAGGCAGGTCTTAAGCGGGTAAGCCTTGCGGGCGGCGGCGATGATCTCGGCGTCCGTCTTGGCGGCGGCGGCGGAGAGTACGCCGACGGTCAAAAGGAGGCTCGCGAGGAGGGCGGGGATGGATTTGGTGGTCATAGTCGCCCATCCCTACACCTCGGCGCCGGAAATCCCCCGCCCAATCTCACGTGCGCCGTCCGCCGAGATTGCGCGGGGGATTCGGCTGCAGTCGGGGTAAGGTTGCACGAGCGTATGAGTTCCTCCCCCGATCCCCTCCCACGGCTATTGGCCACCTGGCGCGTCGAGCCCGCTTCGGACCCCGGATTCCGCCGGGCCGTGCGCGAGCGGCTGCAGGCGGGGTCCGCGAGTGCCACCTGGGCGGCGTTTGCCCGCCGGCGGGCGGCCCTGGTGGGCGGGGCGCTTGCGGTGGCCCTCGTGGCCGGGGCGCTAGGCGGGCACGGCAGCGCTCGCGCGCGGGTGGATGAGGACCGAGCGCGTCTGGCGTCGGCCTATGTGGCCGGCCTAGATGCCCGGCTGATGGTGCCGATGCGCTGAGCCAACCGGGCAAACGTGACGCGGAACCTGCTTCTCACCGTGCTGCTGGCGGCCGCATTGGCCGTTCTCGCTTTCGGCGTCGCCTACCTCGCCAGCGGGGACCGGGCCCTGCGCGTGGCGGCGCGGCAGGGCGATGCCCTGGAATGGCTGCGGGTGGAGTTTGCCCTGGATGCGGAGCGGTTCGCGGCGGTGCGGCGCCTGCACGACGAGTTCAGCATCGAGTGCAGCGCGCACTGCGCGGCCATCGTCGCGGCGCGGGAACGGTCTGCCCCGGCGGCGGAGATCGTGGCGTTGGAGGAACACTGCGTGGGGGCGATGACGACGCATTTCCGGCAGGTGGCGGCGCGGATGGAGCCTGCGCAGGGCGAGCGTTACCTCGCCCTCGTGCTGCCCCGCATTCGCGGACACTCCCACCAGGGGGCGCCGAGCGTGCGGCTCGCGCCGTGAGTTCGGCGGACCCGCGGCCCAGCTCGGATTGGCGCTCCGCGGAGGGCGAGGACGCGGTCACCGTGGACCGGGAGCTGATGGCCCGGGTGCAGGCGGGGGACGAGGCGGCGTTGGGACGGCTAATGGAGCGTTGGGAGCGTCCGGTGAAGGCCGTCATTGGCCGGCTCGTGGGTAACGCTGCGGAGGCCGAGGAGTTGGCGCAGGAGGCCTTCGTGCGCCTGTGGCAACAGCGGGATCGGTTCCGGGCCGGGGCGGAGTTCCGGCCGTGGATGTTATCGCTCGCCCTGAATTTGGCGCGCAACCGCCTCCGCTGGTGGCGCCGCCGGCCGCTGGTGGCCCTCGAGGAGTGGACGCCCCTGCCGCCGGCCGACACCGCGGATGGCGCCGGCGCGTTGGAGGCGCGGGAACGGGCGGAGGCGGTCCGCGCGGCCGTTGCGGCCCTGCCGCTCGAGCAGCGGGAAGCGCTGGTGCTGTTCGAGTACGAGGGGTTGGCGCAGGCGGAGATTGCGGTGATCGCGGGCACTACGACCAAAGCGGTAGAGCGCCGGCTCGAGCGGGCGCGCGCGGCGCTACGGGTCAGCCTCGTGCGCTGGCTGCGGCGCGACTGATTTTGCCCGAACGCCAATCCCCAAGGGCAGGCCTCTGGCTTAGGCCAGCGTACGCAGCTGCACGCTGTCGACGCGACGGTCCTCGGCCACGATGTCCGTGGCGATCACCAGCTTATCCCCGGAAGCGGCGCGCCCGCTGCGGCGCAGGAAGGCGAGGGCGCTCGTCACCGTGTCGTTGGGGTCCGCGCTAAGTTCCAGCAGGTGCGGCTCCACCCCGCGGAGCAGCCGGAGCTGCCGTAGCAACCCGACCACCGGGGTGAAGACGATAATCGGGGCGGCTCCGGGACGCAGCGCGGCGAGGCCCTGGGCCATGAATCCGTGCCGGGTGAAGGTGACGAGGCGCGCGCCGGGAATCTGGCGGGCGAGCGTGACCGCAGCGTGCAGGACCTTCATCCGGTCGCCGCTGAACGCCGCGCCCGCCCCCTCCTCGCCGGCGGTCTCCCGCTCGATCCGGCGGGCGATCCCGTCGAGCATCCGCACGCACTCGACCGGGTAGCGGCCGACCGTCGTCTCTCCGGAAAGCATCACGGCGTCGGCCTGCTCGAAGACCGCGTGGGCGACGTCGGTGATCTCCGCGCGGGTGGGCACTGGCTGGGTGATCATCGACTCGAGCATATGCGTCGCGACGATCACGGGCCGGCCGCGGGCGAGGCACGCGCGGATCGCCCGACGCTGGATGACGGGGAGTTCCTCGAAGGGACACTCGATGCCGAGGTCACCGCGCGCGACCATCAGGCCGTCGGACGCCTCGATGATGGCCTCGAGGTTGGTGATCGCCGACTGGTCCTCGATCTTCGCGATGATCCGGGCCCGGGAGCGGTGTTCTTCGAGGAAGCGCCGTAATGACTCCAAGTCCTCCGCCGCGCGCACGAAGGAGAGCGCGAGAAAGTCGATTCCTTCCTCGATACCGACGAGCGTGTCCGCGCGGTCCTTCTCGGTGAAGGACGGGAGCGAGACCCGGACGCCGGGCAGGTTGATGTGGCGGCGCGAACCGAGCTCGCCCGCGAGGAGCGTGCGGCAGGTCAGCCGGGTCGCGTCCTTCGCCTCGACGTGGAAGCGGAGCAGGCCGTTGTCCACCAGCACGACGGCGCCTACCGGCACGTCGTGGACGAGGCCCGGGTAGTTGACGGGCACGGCGGGGACGCCCGGGCGGGCCGGGGCCGCGGGATTGACGACGAGGTCGAGCGGGTCGCCCTCGCGCAGGGCCAGCGGGGCGGGGAGGGTGCCGGTGCGAATCTCCGGGCCCTTAATGTCCATCATTACGGCGACCTCGCGGCCCTGGCGAGCGCTGACCTCGCGGATGCGGCGGATGACGGCGCGCGTCCAGTCGTGGGTCGCGTGGGCCATATTGAGCCGCAGGACGTCGACCCCAGCGTCGAGGAGGCGGCCGAGCATCGCCTCACTCTCGGTGGCGGGACCGAGTGTGGCGATGATCTTGGTGTGGCGGAAGGGGGCGGTCATCGGGGCGCGATCGTGGGCCGCGGGGGGCGCGGGGCAAGCCCGGGTCCGGCGGTCGGGCTCAGCCGAGCTCGCACCACGGGGTGGAGACGCCGGGGGGTACGACCGCGAAGGCGCAGGCGGGCAGGGTGGCGCGGACGCCGGCGAGGGCGGCCTCCACTGCGGCGGGCGTGTTACAGTCGCGCGAGAGGTGGGTGAGGAACACGTAGCGCCAGCGCGGACTGGCGACGTCGGCGAGCAACTCGCGCGCCGCCTCGTTGGAGAGGTGGCCGTGGCGGCCGGCGATGCGCTGCTTGAGCGCCCAGGGGCGGCGGGAGTCTGCCTGGAGCAGTTGCGGGCAGTGGTTGGACTCGACGACGATGGCGTCGCAGTCGCGGAGGCACTGGCGGACGTTGACGGGCGCGTGGCCGAGGTCGGTGAGCCACGCGAGGGTCCGCGGCGGGTAGGCCGGGTCATCCGCGCGCCCGTGGGTGAAGCGGAAGGCGACCGGGTCCTGCGCGTCGTGGGGCACGGCGAAGGTCTCGACGTCGAGGTCGCGATAGCGGAAGCGGCTGCCGGTCTCGAAGAGCTGCCAGCCCACGTTCCACGAGAGCCCCGCCTGGACGGCGCGGCTGGTGGCGTGGTTGGCGAACACGCGGAGGTGGGGATGGCGGCGGAGCCCGTCGAGCCCCCCGGCGTGGTCCCCGTGCTCGTGGGTGAGAAACACGGCGTCGACGCGCTCCAGGGATTCGCCCTGCGCGGCGAGGAGCTGTGCGAGGCGGCGGGTGGAGAAGCCGGCGTCGATCAGCACGCGCGCCTCCGCGGTCACGAGCAGCGCCGCGTTGCCTGCGCTGCCGCTGCCGAGGATTGTGAAGCGCATCGCCATCGGCGGCGATCAAGGCGCGCGCGGCGCTGGCGCCAAACCAAAAGCGTACCCGAATCGCAGGGCGGCCACGGAATTCCGGCTCGCCCTCCGGCCGGGCCGAGTTTGGCTAGCGTGGCTGCCGATGCGCCCCTTCGCCCCGCTCCTGCTCCTCTTGGCCGTGCTCCCCGCGGTCGCTGCGCCTGCTCCTGCCCGACCCAATCTGATCTTCATTTTGGCCGACGACCTCGGCTACACCGACCTCGGGGTGCAGGGCAGCCGGTACTACGAGACGCCCCACCTCGACCGCCTCGCGGCGCAAGGGACGCGGCTGATGAACCACCACCACCATCAGAACTGCGCCCCCACCCGCGCCGCGCTGATGACCGGCCAGTATGCGCCCCGCACCGGCGTCTACACCGTGGGCGGGATCGACCGCTTCGATTGGTCCTCCCGCCCGCTGCGTCCGGTCGATAATGTCACCAACTTGCCGCTCGACCGCGTCCTGCTGCCCCAGGTGCTGAAGCGCGCCGGTTACACCACCGCGATGTTTGGTAAGTGGCACCTCGGATCGCGCGGAGAGTACCTGCCGGGCCGCCGCGGTTTCGACGAGGCCATCGTCTCCAATGGCCGGCACTTCGACTTCGAGACCGAGCCCGCCACGCCCTACCCGAAAGGCCAGTACCTCGCCGATTTCCTGACCGACCGGGCGGTGGACTTCATCCGGCGGCATCGCGACCGGCCCTTTTTCCTCTACCTGCCGCACTTCGGCGTGCACTCGCCGTACCAAGCCAAGCCGGAGCTGATCGAACGCTTCCGCCAGAAGCCGGCCCCGGGCGGCCACGGCAATCCCGTGTACGCGGCGATGATCGCGAGCGTCGACGAGAGCGTCGGCCGCGTGATGGCCGTCCTCGAGGAACTGGGGTTGGCCGACAATACGCTGCTGATCTTCGCCAGCGACAACGGCGGCGTGGGCGGCTACACCCGCGAGGGGATCACCAAGGCCCGGGAGGATGTCACCGACAACGCCCCGCTGCGCAGCGGCAAGGGCAGCCTCTACGAGGGCGGCACGCGGGTGCCCTTCATCGCCCGGTGGCCCGGCCGCATCCCGGCCGGCGCGACCTGCGCGGTGCCGACGATCCACGTCGACCTGCTCCCCACGCTGGCGGCCGCGGCGGGGGCTCCGCTGCCGCCCGGCCAGGTGCTCGACGGCGAGAGTCTGCTCCCGCTGCTGCGCGATCCCGGGGCGAACCTCGCGCGGACGGCGATCTTCCAGCACTTCCCGGGTTACCTCGGGGCGGGCGCGGGCACGTTCCGCACGACGCCGGTGAGCCTGATCCACGAGGGGGACTGGAAACTGATGGAGTTCCTCGAGGACGGACGGCTTGAGCTGTACAACCTCCGGGAGGACGTCGGCGAGCGCGTGAACCTCGCGGCGGCGCAGCCCGAGCGGGCGCGCGCGCTCCACGCCCGCCTCACCGTTTGGCGGCGCGAGATCAATGCGCCCCTGCCGACCCCTAATTCGGGAGCCGCCGCGGCGCCGGCCGCGAAGGCGGGCAAGGCCGGCAAGGCGGGCAAGCGGAAGGCCAAGTCCGATGGCAACTGACGTCCCGCTCCACCGCCGCGCCTTCCTCGCCGCCACGGCTGCGGCCGTCGCGGTTCGCGCCCACGGTGCCGCCGCCACCGCCGCGGGCCCCACGCCCTCGATCCTCGTGTCCGGCGGCGCGATGATGCGCGGAGACCGTTTCGCGGCTTCCGTGCAGGGGGTGATGCGGGCGCACTTCGGGGCGGTCCGGCGGCTGGCGTTGGTCCTGCACGCGACGCATCCGTCTGAGCGGGACGCTATGGAGGCGCGGGTGCAGGCGGCGTTCCGCGAACTGGGGTTGCGCACCGTGCAGTCGTTGCACCGCACCGATGCCCCGGGCGCGCTGGCCCTCCTGCGCGAGGCGGACGGCATCTTCATCGGGGGCGGGGAGACCTTTGTCCTGCTGGCCGAGCTGCAGCGGACAGGCCAGCTCGCGATGATCCGGGAACGCGCCCTTGCCGGGGTCCCCTGCGGCGGCTCCAGCGCGGGGGCCAACGTCATCGGGCGTCGCATCGGCACGACCAATGATTTTCCGGTGGCGGACGTCACTTCGCGGGAGGCTCTGGGGCTGCTGCCGGTGGCGATCAACCCGCACCATCCCGCGCCCACCACCGAGGCGGATTTCCGCCTCCGCGCCGGCAAGATCCGCGGTTACCTGCGGTTCAATCCCGGGGAGCGCGTGCTCGGCCTGAGCGACGCGGCGGTGGTGCGGCTCCATCACGGCACCGCCCGGCTGGCGGCGGGCCAAGGCTGGCTCTACGAGGCGGGGCGCGACCGGGAGCTGGTGGCCGGGGAACCGGTGCCGGAGCTGGCTGAGGCGTCCGGGGCGTCGTCGCGCTGAGGTTTGGCCGCTGGCCTCAGTTGGGCTGGCCCCAGACGCGGGGCGCACGGAAGCCCTCGGGGGCCACCTCCGCCTTGGGGGGCA
>JBILWD010000188.1:0-7429 GCA_044370095.1 Opitutaceae bacterium
ACCGGTGTCGACCACGGTCATCCCGCGGACCAGACCCTCGGAGGAGGACATCGCGATCGCCCGGGCCACGCCGGCGCCGAGGTGCTGCTGGATCTCGAGCGTCAGGAGCTGCTTGGCGCCCGCGGCGGTGAAGTCCACGGTGAGCGCCTGGTAGATCGGCGGGATGGAATTCTCGCCGAACTGGACGTCGACGACGGGTCCGATGACTTGGACGATTTTGCCGGTGTTCATTGTCTGAAAGGGAACGGGGTTGAAGGGGGGCGGGCGCCGGTCAGGCGGTGAACTGGGCCGCGGCGATCTCGAGGATCTCCTGCGTGATGGCGGCCTGGCGGGCCTTGTTATACTCGAGCGTGAGGTCGCCGAGCAGCTTGGTCGCATTGTCCTTGGCGGTCTTCATCGCCACCATCCGGGCGCTGTGCTCCGAGGCCTTCGCGTCGAGCACCTGCTGATGAATCTCGCGGTTGACGTACAGGGGCAGCAGGGCGGACAGCACGGTCTGCGGATCCGGCTCGAACAGCATCTGCTGGCTGGCCGCCTGGTTGGTCCGGGCACCCTCGCCGGCGTCGGCGCGCAGGTCCTGCAGCACGTCCTTCACGCTCGAGAGCGGCAGGAGCGGGAGGAGCGTCGGCACCTGAATCAGCGTGTTGCGGAAGTGCGGCCAGAGGATCTCCACCGTGTCGACGGTGCCCTCCAGAAACTGTTGCACCAGGTATTCGGCGACCACCTTCACCTCGCTGAAGGCGACGCGGTCACTGACCGTGAAATCGGCGAGCAGGTCGCGGTGCGTGCGGGCGATGAACTGGGCCCCCTTGCGGCCGATCACCACGTACTTCGCCGGAGTGGTGATCTCCGTGACCATCTTGAAGAGGTTGGAGTTCAGCGGGCCGGCAAGGCCCTTGTCGGTCGTCACCAGCAGAATCCCGCGGGTGCGAACCTCGCGGCGGACGAGGAACGGATGATGCGCCTCCTCCACGCGATCCGCGATCGCGCCGAGCATCCGGGCCATCAGCTCGGCATAAGGCCGGCCAGAGAGGGCCGCCTGCTGGGCCTTCTTCATCTTCGAAGCGGCCACGAGCTCCATCGCCTTCGTGATCTGGCGGGTGTTCTTGACCGACTTGATGCGGCGGCGGATGTCGCGAGTGGAAGCCATGCGCGGGAAGGGAGGCGGGAAGCGGCGGAGGCGTAAGGTGGGCTGGCGCCGGGAAAAGGCGCCCGGGGATCAGGCGGTGTAACCGGCCTTCCACTCCTCGCACGCGGCCAGGAGCTTGGCCTCGAGGTCCTTGTCGAGAGCGGCCTTGGTACGGATCTCGGTGAGGAGAGCGTCCTTTCGACGGGTGAAGAACTCCTTCATCGCGGACGCCGCGGCGACCACCTTCTTGACGTCGATCGGATCGAAGAAGCCCTTCTGCATCGCGAAGAGAATCGCCACCTGCAGCTCGATCGGCAGCGGGCTGAACTGGGGCTGCTTGAAGAGCTCGACGATGCGGGAGCCACGGTCCAGCTGGGCCTTGGTCTTGGCGTCGAGGTCGGAGCCGAACTGCGCGAAGGCCGCGAGCTCGCGGAACTGCGCCAACTCACCCTTCAGTTTACCGCCGACCTGCTTGGTGGCCTTGATCTGCGCGGCGGAACCGACGCGGGACACCGAGAGACCGACCGACACCGCGGGGCGGATACCTTGGTTGAAGAGGTCCGTCTCGAGGAAGATCTGCCCATCGGTGATCGAGATGACGTTCGTCGGAATGTACGCCGAGACGTCGCCCGCCTGGGTTTCAATGATCGGCAGGCCGGTGAGCGAGCCCTTGCCCTCGAGGCGGGCGGAACGCTCCAGCAGGCGCGAGTGCAGATAGAAGACGTCGCCAGGATAAGCCTCGCGGCCGGAGGGACGCTTCAGGATCAGCGAGATCTGGCGATAGGCGACGGCGTGCTTGGAGAGATCGTCATAGACGATCAGCGCATCCATGCCGTTTTCCATGAACCACTCGCCCATCGCGGCACCCGAGAACGGGGCCAGGTACTGGTTGGCGGGATTGTCCGCCGCGGGGGCGGCGACAATGATCGTATATTCCAGCGCGCCCGCGGCCTCGAGGGCGCTGATGGTACGGACAATATTCGAATTCTTCTGCCCGACCGCGACGTAGATCGAATAGACGGGGCGGAAGTTCTTATCGCCGCTCGCGAGCCCAACCTTGTTGATCTTCGCCTGGTTGATGATCGTGTCGATCGCGATGGTGGTCTTGCCCGTGCCGCGGTCGCCGATGATCAGCTCACGCTGGCCGCGGCCAATCGGGATCATCGAGTCGATCGCCATGATGCCCGTGAACAGGGGCTGCGAGACCGACTTGCGGACGATGATGCCGGGGGCGATACGCTCAACCGGATAGAACTCGGACGCGCCGAGCGGGCCCTTGCCATCGACCGGGTTGCCCAGCGCGTCGACCGCGCGGCCGAGCAGCGACTTGCCGCAGGGCACCGACAGCAGGCGACCCGTCGTCTGGACCTCGTCACCCTGCTTCAGCTGGGAAATGTCGCCCAGCACCACGCAGCCGACCTCGTCCTCTTCCAGGTTGAGGGCGATCCCGATCGCCCCACCCGGGAACTGCACCATCTCATTGTACATCACCTCCGAGAGGCCTTCGATCTTGGCGACGCCGTCGGCGACCGCGCGGATGGTGCCGGTGTTCTTCTTGACCGCCTTGGCGGACAGCTTGGCGATCTGTTGTTCGATTTGTTCGAGGACGGAGCTCATCGGAAAACGGGGGGATGGAGGCAGGGAGTGGGATCAGACGGCGGCGGCGAGCTGGGCGAGCTGGCCGGCCACGGAGGACTCATACACATCGTCCCCGACGCGGACGCGGAGGCCGGCGAGGAGCGCATCGTTGCGGCGAGCGGTGCCGGTAATCGAGCGGCCATAGCGGCGGCTCATCGCGGCGGCGATATCGGCCAGCGCCCGGTCGTTGATTGAACCGGCGTGCTCGACCACGGCTTGGCCGCGAGCGATGGCGCTGGTGACGAGGCGTTGGTACGCGCGGAGGACGCGCAGGGCGTTGGCCGGGCGGGTGCGCTCGAGGTAGGCGAGCACCCCGGCGACGTGCTCAGGGGAGACGGCGCCGTTAACTAGGCTCAGCTCCAATAGCTGCCGCGCGAACTGCTGGGATTGCTTCTTGCCGGAGGCCATTGGGACGCGGGGAAAGGCTTAGACGCTAGTCAGCTCGCGCGTGGCCGCATCATTATAGGCGGCGCGGTCGGCATCCGTCAGCTTGCGAGCGAGGACGCGCTCGGTGGTCGTGACCACGAGGCGGGCCACCTCGGCGCGGGCCTCCGCCAGCATCCGGCGGTGCTCCAGCTGGGTTGCCTGCTGGGCCTTGGCGATCAAGTCATTGGCCTTGGCCGTCGCCTCCTGGGTCTG
Organism: Opitutaceae bacterium; assembly: GCA_044370095.1. Lineage (GTDB taxonomy): Bacteria > Verrucomicrobiota > Verrucomicrobiia > Opitutales > Opitutaceae > ER46. Next base: position 3,407 of record JBILWD010000188.1, read on the forward strand.
CTTATCGAGGAACTCCTTGGCGGACTTGCGGGCGTCATCGACGATGCGCGCGGCCTCGCCGTGCGCCTGCTTCACGATGGCGGCGCTCTCGGCCTGCGTGGCCGCGAGCTTGGCCTGCATCTCCTCGGCGTGGCGGATGCCGGCCTCAATCTTGCGGTTCCGCTCCTCCATCGTGGCGGTGACCGGCTTGATGCCGAACTTGTACAGTACCCCCAGGACGATCAGGAAGCTGACCACCTGCATGATGATGTACTTCGTCTCGAGACCGAAGGTCTCGACGATACCGGGCTGGGCGGCCCCTTGGGCGGCGGCGAGGAAGAGGGGAAGCGTCATGGCAGGTGCGGAAAAGGGAGAGGGGAAGGGCGGCGGACCCGGAGGCCCGCCGCCGGGAACGAAACGATTACTTCGCGAGGAACAGCGCGAGGATGCCGAGACCTTCGGCCAGCGCCATACCGATGATGGCTTGGACGAGGATCTTGCCGGACGCGGCCGGATTGCGGCCGACCGCCTCGACGGCGCGGAAGCCGATGAGGCCGACGCCGAGGGCGGCGCCGAGGAGGCCGAAGGCGCTCGCGATATTGCCCTGCAGTTCAGCGAGGACGGGGATCATGGTGGTGTCTTTCGTTGTGTGGTTGGAGATCCGCCGTGCGCACGCTGAGGCACGCTCCCGGCGGGAAAGGGTCTCAGTGGTGCGCCTCGCCGTGGCCTTCCTCGTGGCCGTGGTCGCCGCCCTCATGGTTGCAGAGCAGCCCGATGTACACCGCCGTCAGGAGCGTGAAGACGAGCGCCTGAATGACGCCGACCATCAGCTCCATGAAGTAGAAGACGAAAATGAAACCGGTGCCGTGCAGCAGGTTTTCGCCGCCGAAGACATTGCCGAAGAGACGGACCGAGAGGGTGAAGGGACGGATGGCGATCGAGAACACCTCGATGCAGCCGACCACGAGGAACACCAGCGAGAGGATCGGGTAGAGCCAGCCGGGCGTCTCGCGCTTGTCCGCTTTGTTGCCGAAGAGATCGGCGAAGATCACCTTCGGGCCGGCGAACTTGAAGACGATGATCGCCCACGCGCCGAAGGAGACGAGCGCGAGTGCCACCGTGCCGTTGAAGTCGGCGTTGTGCGGGCGGATCAGCGGCCGCGTGAGCTGGAAGTGGCCATCGACCATCTGCCCCCAGCCCATCGTGCCCACGCCGGGCAGCAGGCCCATCCAGTTATGAAACAGGATGAAGATGAAGAAAGTGATCAGCAGCGGGAATGAAGCAGGGAACGCCTTCGGGCCCACGATCGGCTCGAGCACGCCGCGCAGCGCCTCGATCAGCGACTCCACCACGGCCTGCCCTTTGCTCGGAATCACCGCGGGCTTGCCGATGAGCCAGAGGATGAACCCCACCAGCACGGCCGAGAGCACCCAGCCGGTCGCAATCGCGTTGGTGATCGACCAGCCGCCGCCGAAGTCCACCAATTTGGCCGCGCTCGGCGCGACGCCTTCGGCCAGCAACGGCCCGGTGAGACCGCAAGCGGCGAGGAAGAGGAGAAGAAATTTAACCCAAGGCATCGGCACGCAGGTTACAGGAATGAGGCAAACGGACATCAAAAGCCCTCCCCCTCCCCTGCCGTCAACCTTACAAAATCGAGGGGACAGCCTCGGCCAGGGAAATAAGCGGCTGGTTTGGCCTCCCGGAGGCAGCTAATGACCCCCGTCCCGGAGCCGGGCCACGCACGAGCCGAAGGCGGGCGCCCGGGCCTGGAAGACCGTTTCCCGCTCAAAGAGCCAGGGTTCGTCGACCAACGCCCATCGCGGGTGCCCGGCCAGGGCGGCCCGTCCATCCTCCAAGTAGGGCGCGAAGTCCGTCCGGAAGTAAAACCGGCACCCCGGCGCCGCCCGCCCCGCCACCGCGGAGAGGAAATCAGCCTGCAGGATGCGGTGTTTGTGATGCCGCGCCTTGGGCCAGGGATCCGGAAACAAGAGCAGCAGGCGCCCGATCCGGGCCGCGGCGGGCAATTCACTCAGGAATAACCGCGCCTCCGCCTGCAGGAAGTGCAGGTTCGGCCGCCGCGCCCGGTCGCGCTTCCGGTTCGCCCGCACGATCCGGTCCGCCAGCAGATCAATCCCCACGCAGAGCTCCCCCGGATGCGCCGCCGCGTAGTCCGTCAGGTAATGCCCGTGCCCGCACCCCACTTCCCAGGTGAACTCCCGCTCCGCCGCACCCGGGAAGAGCGGCGCCAAATCCCGCCGGAGGCCTTCTCGGCGGTCCTTAATTATGTTTAAGTATTTTTCAGTTAACACTTTAGGCTATTTAAAAGTCCCGGTTCGACGGTCGCGGCCGTCCGTTTCTTGGCCCGCCCCCGCCGCGCTGGCGAGCCGAGACTGCGGTCGCGTGCCCTACCCCGTGTTTTCCCCATCCGGAGGCAGCCGGGAGGATTGGAGGCACCTTGGAGGCACACTGAAGGAGGATCGAAGGAGAATCGAAGGAGAGCCGAGGGAACCGGGCGGCGGCGAACGGGATGGGCGACCGGCCGACTAGGGACCTCGAAAGGCAAGGCGGCACGACCGGTCCACTGAACCGGGATGAATTCCCCAACTACATCAACCCGCTGCCCTTCAGCAGGATCCGTTCCCGCCCACCGCCCCACCGACCACCGGCCACCGTCTACCGGCCCCCGGCCACCGTCTACCGGCCCCCGGCCCCTCCCCGACCCGACCTAGCTTCGAGCCACACTAGAATAATACTGATGTCCGCGGGGGTGACGCCGCTGATGCGGCTGGCCTGACCCAAGGTCAGCGGCCGCGCCGCGGTGAGTTTCTGCGCGCCCTCGCGCCGCAGGCCGCGAATCCCGGCGTAGTCGAGCGTCTCCGGCAACCGGATCCGGTCGACGTGCTCGCGCCGGCGCCATTGGCGCTCTTCGCGTTCCAGGTAGCCCTGGTAGGCCACGTGGTAGAGGACATTCTCGCGCACGCCCCGATCCTCGGCGACGAACCCTTCGGGCCAAGCCGCACCCAGCCGATCGCGGCGAACCCCATCGCCCCAAGTGCTCCCCTGCCCCGGCGGGCGCTCGCGTTCGAAGCGGTCCCGCCAAGCGGCGATGCGGGCGCGTTTGGCGTCGATCCGGGCGAGGCGCGTGGCGGAGAGCAGCCCGTGCTGGCGGGCGTGCTCGACCAAGCGCAGTTCGGCGCTGCCGTGATTGAAGAGCAGGCGGTGCTCCGCGCGACTCGTGAACATCCGGTAGGGCTCCAGCGTGCCCTTCGTCACCAAGTCGTCGATCAGCACCCCCAGATACCCCTCGTGCCGCCCGAGCACCAGCGGCGGGCGGCCTTGGACGTGGTTCGCGGCATTGACCCCGGCGATCAGCCCCTGCCCCGCGGCCTCCTCGTAGCCGGAGGTGCCGTTGATCTGCCCCGCGAAGAAGAGTCCGCCGACGAGCTTCGATTCGAGCGAGGCCAGCAGCTGGGTTGGGGGGGCAAAGTCATACTCCACCGCGTAGGCCGGCCGCAGCAGCACCGCCTGCTCCAGCCCCGGGATACTGCGGACCACCTCGACTTGGACCGCGAACGGGAGGCTCGTGGATAAGCCATTGACGTAGAACTCATTCGTCGCCCTTCCCTCTGGCTCGAGAAACAGCAGGTGGCGGGGTTTATCGGCGAAGCGGACGAACTTATCCTCGATGCTCGGGCAGTACCGGGGCCCCACCCCCTCAATCTCGCCGCTGTACATCGCGGACAGATGCAGGTTGGCGCGGACCAGCTCGGCCGTGCGGGGCGTCGTGTAGGTCATCCAGCAGGACACCGGGTCGGAGCCGGGAGCCCAACCGAGCCGCCGTTCCCCGGATTGTTCCACGTGGAACAATGGGTCGGGATCCCGGGTGTCGTGGAACGCGAAGAAGGTGGGATCGGCATCGCCCTTCTGCTCCTCCATCGCCTGGAAGTTGAGGCTCCGGCCAAGGAGGCGCGGCGGAGTCCCGGTTTTCAGGCGCCGCAGCTCGATGCCGGCCTCGGCGAGGCTCGCCGACAGGGTCCGCGCGCT
>JBILWD010000189.1:0-7310 GCA_044370095.1 Opitutaceae bacterium
GCATTCGTTTGGCCTGCGAGAGTCGCTCCATCCTTGAACCATTGATAGGTGAGGGGGGCGGTGCCAGTTGCTTCGACGGTCATGGATCCATTCCCGCCCTGAGAAAGGTTCAGCGCCTGTGGATGGCGGGATATTGCCGGCGGCAGGGCCGAGGTGCCGAAGGCCTGGTAGGTAGAAAAGTTTCCGTAGTCCACGATGAGGTATTCGAAGCCGTTCCACTCAGCTAGGACGAAAACGATGTTGTAGAGTCCCGGCGGTGGTAGGTTCCGCAGGGTCGTCGCCCGGATGACCGGGGAGAGGTAGTATCCTCCGAGCAATGTGCCGAGCTCGACCTCGGCGATCTTGTTGCCGACCAAGAGGCCACTTCCAGAGTAGGGCAGATTAGTGGCCCAGAGCGAGATAGCGAGGGTACCGCTGACGCTTCCAAGAGGGCGGAAGTTGTCGATGCGGGAGACGCCGAAGGAAACTACATTACCTGCACTCTCATACACCAAGGTCCCGCTCATTCGAAGTTGCGCGTGCACTGGAGCCGTCGCGCCTAGCGCAAAGCAGAGGACGAGCCAAAGTCCCCGCAGGCGCCGCGGAGAAACGCTAGGGAGATAAGCCGGGGAAGACGCGTTGGAGGTCATGGTCAGCAACGGTCGTAGGCGATTTGAGTAACTCAGAGTAAGCAACGTAAAAGCTTACTTCCAGTAAGTGGGTGATCTACTGGGCGAATGAAGCGGACGAACGCCGTGATGGTCCGGCTCGACGACGCGCAGGTGCGCGAACTCGACGCCCTCGCCTCCGCCGTCGGCATCCCCGCCTCCACGCTCGCCCACGCCGCCGTCCTCGGGATGCTCCGCGGCTATTGCCGCCACGGCCGAATGACGCTCCCGCTAGAGATGATCCCGGCGCTCGATGTCGCCCCGCTGGATAACCCCGCGCTTAACGAGTCGCCGGCCCGCCGCGGGTCGGCAGGGCGGCGCTGAGGCGGGAATGAGACGGCTGGCAGTGAAGGCCGCGGGCGGGCCTTCGGCTGAGGGAGGATGCTTCGGGCAGAATTTGGAGATGGCCTGGCGGCGGTCGGAGTGACGGCCGGAATCCGCGGCAACTGCCGCGGCCACATCGGGCCGCTGGCTTCCCTAGGCCACGGACGCGGTCGGGAGGTGGCCGCGGCTGCAGCCGCGGATTCCTGCCCGCCCGACCTCAGCTCGCCGCGTACTCCGCCTGCACCTGCGGGTCCGTTTCCTCCGCCGGCGCGGCGGGGGGCAGGGCGGCGGGATCCAGCTGGCGGACGGCCCAGACGGCGTGGGCCCGGACCAGGGCCGATGGATGTTCCCGGGCCAGGCGCACGAGGCGCGGGACCAGCGAGCGGTCGCCGGAGTTGCCCGCGACCACGCACGCGTTGCGCAGGAGGCCGGTCAGCTTGAGGCGTTTGACGGCGGTCCGCCGGAACACGGCCGCAAAGGTCTCGGGCGTGAGGTCGAGGAGCTGCGGCAGGGTCAGGCCGGCGAGGTCGTGCCGGGCCGAGAGCAGCACGGCGCGGCCCGCCTGGGCAAAGCGGTTCCACGGGCAGACTTCCAGGCAGGTGTCGCAGCCATAGACGCGGTCCCCGATGCCGGGGCGCAGGTCGCGGGGGATGACGCCCTTGTTCTCAATCGTCTGATAGGAAACGCAGCGGCGGGCGTCGAGGACGCCGGGGGCGGTGAACGCGGCGGTGGGGCACGCGTCGAGGCAGCGGGTGCACTTGCCGCACCAGGTCCCGATCGGCGGTTGGTCTCCGGCCGGCGCCGCGGGCGGGTCGGCGGGCAAGGGCACGCGGGTGAGCAGGGCGGCGAGGAACAGCCAGTTGCCGTGGCGGCGCGAGATGAGCATCGCGTTCTTGCCGGTAAAGCCCACGCCCGCGCGGACGGCCCAGCTGCGCTCCAGCACGGGTCCGGTGTCGACGTAGTACCGGGTATCGCCCGGAGCGGCGCCGAACAGCTCCTCCAGCAGCCGGGCCGCGGCCGCGAGGGCCGGCCGGATCGTGTCGTGGTAATCCTCGTGGAGCGCGTACCGGGCCCAGCGGGGGGCGCCGGCGGGTGACTTGCGGAGGGGCTCCGCCCAGTAGTTTACCCCGAGCATTACGACCGACCGGGCGCCCGGTAGGACCAAGCTGGGGTCGAGGCGCTTGGCGGCGGTGCGCTCCATCCAGTGCATCTCCGCGTGATGCCCGGCCGCGAGCCAGGCGGGGAGGGGGTCGGGGAGCGGCCCCGGGATGGTGGCGAAGCGGGCCTCGTCGAAGCCGAGGGCGAGCAGTCGCCGCCGCAGTTCCGCGGGGCGGGGATCGGCGGGGTTCACGGCGCCCGCCGGGCGAAATCCCGGGCGTCCCGCTGCCAGACGCGGGTGACGTGGGCGGCGATGTCCGCCAGCGGCCGGGAATCCGTGAGGACCATTGTTCCCGCGGCGCGGTAGGCCGCCTCGCGGGCCGCGTAGAGGGTGCGGACCCGCTCCTCCGGGTTCGCCACCGCGAGGAGCGGTCGGTTGGTGGCCCGGGAGGTGCGCGCGAGGATCGTCTCGAGGGAGGCGTGGAGGCAGACCACGACGCCCCGCGCCTGCAGGAGGGCCAGCATTCCCGGTTGCACCACCAGTCCGCCCCCGCAGGCGACGACCGTGCGGGAGGCCGGGTGCCCGTGTTCGATGAAGGCGCGCTCAAGGGCCCGGAAGGCGGGCTCCCCCTGTTGGGCGAATAGTTCCGGGATGGTTAGCTTCTGCTCCCGCTCGATCTCGTGGTCGCTGTCGAGCAGGGCGAAGCCCAGCCGCTGGGCGATCACGCGGCCGACGGTCGTCTTGCCGGTGCCCATAAAGCCGACCAGGTAGAGATTCACGTCCGCGGGTGACATCAGGCGCTTGAGGAGAGCGGGCGTCCGGCTAGTTTGCCAGCCGCGAAACGATGCCCTCCTCCCTTCCGGCCCCCGATTACTCCCTCGCGAGCGACAACACCGCGGGCGTTTGCCCCGAGGCTTGGGCCGCGCTGGCCGCCGCGAACATCGGCTGCGTCGCCAGTTACGGCGATGATGCGGCGACGGCCGAGGCCCGGCGGTTGCTGGCGGAGACCTTCGAGCACGAGTGTGAGGTGGCGTTTGTCTTCAACGGCACCGCGGCCAACGCCCTTGTGCTCGGGGCGCTCTGCCAGCGGCACCACGCGGTCGCCTGCCACGCGCTGGCCCACATCGAGACCGATGAATGCGGGGCGCCCGAGTTTTTCACGGGCGGGGCGAAGCTCCTGACCGTCCCGGGCGACCACGCCAAGGTGACCCCCGCCGCGCTCGCGCCGCTGCCGGGCCGGGGCCACGGGATCCACTTTCCGAAACTCCGCGCGCTCTCCCTCACCCAAACCACCGAGCTGGGCACGCTGTACACGCCCGCCGAGCTGGGGGCGCTGGGGGCGTTCGCGCGCGCCCACGGGCTGGCGGTGCACCTGGATGGCGCCCGCTTCGCCAATGCCGCCGCGACCGGCCGGGAACGGGGCTGGTCCCCCGCCGACCTCTCGTGGCGCGCCGGCGTGGACGTGCTCTGCTTCGGAGGCACCAAGAACGGCCTGCTCTCGACGGAGGCGGTGGTGTTCTTCAACCGCGACCTCGCCCGCGAGTTCGCCTACCGGGTCAAACAGTCGGGCCAGCTGGCTTCGAAGCAGCGGTTCGCCTCCGCCCAGTGGGTGGCCGTGCTCCGCGACGGCGCCTGGCTCCGGCACGCCGCCCACGCCAACCGCCTCGCCCGCCGCCTCGCCGCGGGCCTCGAGGCGCTCGGTGGCCGCCTGATCGCCCCCGTCGAGGCCAACGGCGTGTTCGTGGAGCTGAGCCCCGCACTCGTCCAGGGCCTCGAGGCCCGGGGCTGGCGCTTCTACCGCTTCGTCGGGGAACACGGCTATCGCCTGATGTGCTCTTGGGCCACGCGCGAGGAGACGGTGGATGCCTTCCTGGCCGCTGCTCGGGAGGTTGGTGTGGCCGCGGCAGTTGCCGCGGATTCCGCTCCGCGGGCTTAACTTCCTTTCCCGACCGCCGCGGCCCCCATTCCCCGGGCGAGCAGCGGCCGGGTGAAACCTTGCGGCCGCGGCGGTGTCGGACGACGTTGTCCCCATGAAAGCCCTGCCGCTCCTGCTCGCCTCGTGCCTCGCCGCCGCGTCCGCCTCGGCGCAGGTCTACCGCCCAGAAGTCGGCCGCCGCGAACGTCCCGCGCCCGGGCCGGCCGAGCGGGGGATCGTCCGGCCGCCCGCGCCGGTGGTCGTCCATCGGGTGCCGCCGCCCGCCCCGCGCTTCCACTGGGGGTACCCGCGCGACCATGGCGCAAACCGGCGTTTCGCCTATTATCCGGTCTACGGGGCCGGCTATGGGCCTTATTACCCGGCTCCGGTGGTGGTCTATCCTGCTCCGGTCGTAGCCCCCTCGGGTCCGGCGGCGACCGGCTTCTGGTTGGGTGCCCTGGCGGGCGGGATCCTCGGGCACAACAGCGGTGATCTCGGCCACAACGCCTGGCGTGGGGCCGCTCTGGGCGCCGGGGCCGGCTTGCTCCTGGGTTCGGTGGTGGAGGCCAGCCGGTCCGCGCCCGCCTCGTACCGGGAAATCCCGCCGCCCGCGCCGCCGGTGACCGGGTTCCAGCCGCCCGCGGCGGTCCCGGTCCGGGTCGTGCGGCCCGCGGGTGAGATCTCGCCCCTCGCCGAGGCCAACGTCCTTTTCGGCCGCTGAACGCGGTCCGTCACTTCCCACTCCGCGCTGCGTCCTTTCCCTTGTCCCTTATGCCGCTCTCCCGCTGCACCTGCCTCCCTGTCCTCCTCGCTGCCGCCCTGCTCGGCGGGTGCGCCACCTCCGAGGGGGTGCGCAATCCCTCCGGCGTCCCGGTCACGGAATTGCGCCCCGATGAGCGCGGTTTCGTGGCGGGTACCGGGATCGAGGCGCAGGATATGGTGGCGGTCACCGACCGGATGGCGCGCAGCATCTTGGGTATCCCCCAGATCGCGCGCGCGGCGAATCCCCCGAGCGTCGTCCTCGAGCCGGTGGTCAACAACACCCGCTTCCCGGTCAACAAGGACATCTTCCTTACGCGCCTGCGGACGCAGCTCAACAGCAAGGCCGCCGGGCGGGTCAGCTTCCTCGACCGCGACCTGATGAAGACCCTGCAGCGGGAGCGGGAGCTCAAGCGCTCGGGTCAGGTCACGGCGAGCGCTGATCCCAACGTGGTCGAGTTCGGGGGCGCGGATTATTTCCTCACGGGCAAGCTCGACGGGATGAGCACCCGCACCGCGGCGGGCACCAGCGACTACGTGCTGTACAGCTTCCGCCTCACCGACGCGCGGACGAGCCGGATCGTCTGGGAAGACTCCGCCGAGATCAAGAAGCAGGGGCTCGAGGATGCGGCCTACCGCTAGGCCCCGCGGCCTCCGCCGCGCCGCCGGCCGTTCCCTGCAACTGCTGGCCCTGCTGGGCGCGGCGGGCCTGACGGGCTGCGCCACCGCCCCGGCCGAGCCGCGTGCCGCCGTGCGCGGGGAATCGGCGGGGCCGGAGCGCGACCGGGTGCTCTACGCCTGCCGCGCGGCCGCCGCTGCGTTGCGGACGGGGGATTATCCGGGCGCGAAGGCACGACTCGACGATGCCCTTGCCCGGCTGGGTGGGTTGATCGTGGATGACGCGGCCGCTGCGCGGGCCCGGAGCCTCTTCGCGGCCGAAGACACCAAGGTCTTCCTCGGTGAACCGTACGAGCGGGTGATGGCCTACTACTACCGCGGGATCCTGTACTGGCGGGATGGTGAGCCGGACAACGCCCGCGCCTGCTTCCGGTCTGGCCTGTTCAACGACGCGGGGGCGAAGGACGAGCGTTTCTCCGCCGATTACGTGCTGTTGGAATACCTGGAGGGCCTCGCGACTGCGAAGCTGCAGGGGGACGGCACCGACGCGCTGGCGCGGGCGCGCGCGCTCGCGGGGGAGCGCTTCCGGCTACCGGACTATTCGCCCGGGGCTAACGTACTCATTTTCGCCGAATATGGCTACGGCCCCCGCAAGTATGCCGCCGGCCGCTACGGGGAGGAATTACGCTTCCAGGTCCAAGAGTCCCCCTCCCGCTCCGCCCGGCTGGTGCTGCACGAGGGCCGCACCGTCGTCCCGTTGCCGGCGTACGACGATCTCGGTTTCCAGGCCACCACGCGCGGGGGCCGGGTGATGGATCACATCCTCGGCCGCAAGGCAGTCTTCAAGGCCGCGACCGACGCGGCGGCGGACGTGGCCCTCGCGGGCAGCGTGATCGCCGCCGATCAGGCGCACCGGCGGGATCACCGGGGCAAGGACGGCGGTGGCGCGGAGGCGGCGGCCGTGGGGCTCGGGGTGCTGGGGGTGCTGGGCAAGGTCGTCTCGGCCGCGACCCGGCCGGAGGCGGATACCCGCCAGTGGGACAACCTGCCCCAGCGCCTGAGTTTCGCCGCCGTGCGCCTGCCGCCCGGTGAGCACGCCGGCCGGCTGGAGTTCCTCGACCGCGAGGGCCGCGTCCTCACCGCCCGCACGCGCTCGGTGAGCCTCAACGTCGCCCCCGGGGATCGCGACACCGTCCTGTTTTTCAGCGAACTTCCGCGCTGACCCGCGGTCCATTCCCTCATCCCCTCCCGCGCTCCGCCTTATGCACCTGACCTCCGCTCCCCTCGTCGCCGCCGTCCTCGCCGCGGGCGTGCTGACCGGCTGCACCACGCCGACCGGGCCCTTCACCCCGCTCGATACCACCAAGTACACCCTCGAGAACTCCGAGCGGTTCGTGCTGCTGGATCAACCGACCCAGGTGTCCGTGACCTGCACCGGCCTGCAGGAGATTACCTTGCCCGACGGGCGCCTCGAGGTGGTCGCCAACGTCAAGAACCGCGAGAACCGCCGCCTCGAGGTCCAGATCAACTGCGTGTTCAAGGACGCGGCTGGCTTCTCCAGTGGCGACGAGACGCCGTGGCAGACGCTGATCCTCTCCGAGTACGCGACTGAGGCCGTGCGCTTCACCGCGATGAATGCCCAAGCCCGCAAGTACACCGTGCGCGTCCGGCAGGCGCGCTGAACCTTTCCTCCGCCGTGAAATCCCTCCTTCTGATCCCCTTGCTGGCGTGGGCGGGCGCTGCGGGCGGGGCGCCCCGCTTGGCCGCCGAACCGCCGCCACCCGTCACCCACGTCGTGCGCCCCCCGGCGCCGGGCGCGGTCCTCGCGGCGGATCCTTCCCGGGTGTATGCGCCTTCCCCGGATACGCTGGTGGCCAAGGTGACCGCCGACGGGGTGGTCGAGGGGTTCCGTCGGACCTACGCCCGCGATGGGGCGCCGCGGATCGTA
>JBILWD010000190.1:0-7298 GCA_044370095.1 Opitutaceae bacterium
TTGATGACTTGGCCTTTGCGGATGTCGTTGGCTGCGGGCATAGCGGGAAGGTCTCGCGGACGGGGGGATCGGGTTAAAGGGTCGAGGGTGGTGGGGGGCATTCGCCGCTGTCAAGGCCGCGGGCGGAGCATCTCCGCGCTTGCGCTGCCCGGGCCGCTGCCCGGAAGCTGACGGGCCAGCTATGAAGCAACGCACCCTCGCGCGGGAGGTCTCCATCCAGGGCAATGCGCTCCACACGGGGGAGAACGTCACCCTGACCCTCCGGCCGGCGCCGGCGGGCTCCGGCATCGTGTTCCGCCGGATCGACCTGAGCGGCAACCCCGAGCTGCGGCCACGGGTCGATCTCATCACGGATCTCGTCCGCGCCACCACGATCCAGTCGGGCCACGCCAAGATCCACACCGTGGAGCACGTGCTCAGCGCGTTGGCGGGCTGCGGCATCGACAATGCGGTGGTCGAGATGAACGCGTCGGAGCCGCCCATCCTCGACGGGTCGGCCCGTCCCTTCGTCAACCTCATCCTCCAGGGCGAACCGTTGGAGCAGGAAGCGGACCGCGAGTACTTCGAGCTCGACGCGCCCGTGTCGGTCACGCGCGGCAACTCCTCCGTGATCGCGCTGCCTTGCGACCAGTTTAAGGTCTCCTGTACCAGCGCGGACGACCGCGGTATCCATACGCAGCACCTGTCGCTGACGATCGACCCGGACGTCTATATGACCCAGGTGGCCGCCGCGCGCACGTTCACGGTCTACGAGGACATCGAGGCGTTGCTCAAGCTGGGCAAGATCAAGGGCGGCTCGCTGGACTGCGCGGTGGTGATCCGCGGCGACAAGATCATCTCGAAGGAGCCGCTGCGCTTTCCCGACGAGTTCGTGCGGCACAAGATTCTCGACATCATCGGGGACCTCTCGCTGCTCGGTCTACCGCTGAAGGCGCACATCGTCGCGACCCGCCCGGGCCACGCGATCAACGCCGAGCTGACCAAGGCGCTCGCCGCCAAATTGGAGGAGCGCCGCAAGGGCCCCAAGCGCAAGGCGCGCCCGGCCACCGTGCTCCCGACGGAGACCTCCCTCGATATCCGGCGGATCCTCGACACCATCCCGCATCGTTATCCCTTCGTGATGATCGACCGGGTGCTGGAGTTCATCGGTAACGATGAGCTGGTCGCGATCAAGAACGTCACCATCAACGAGCCCTACTTCACCGGGCATTTCCCCACGAACCCGGTGATGCCGGGAGTCCTGCAGCTTGAGGCGATGGCGCAGGCCGCCGGCATCGTGATGCTGCGCCGCACCGGCAACAGCGGGAAGACCGCCTTCTTCATGAGTGCGGACAAGGTGAAGTTCCGTCGGCCGGTGCGCCCCGGGGATCAGATTATTATCAACGCCAAGATCACCAAGTGCCGCGGGGACAAGCTCGCGGCGGCCGAGTGCAATTGCACCGTCGGTGGCCAGGTGGTCTCCTCGGCGGAGCTGATGTTCGCGGTGGTCGAGGAGGGGGAGGAATAAGGATGGCGGGCCGGATCCATCCCACGGCCATCATCGAGCCGGGCGCCCGCCTCGGCGTGGACGTCGAGGTCGGCGCCTATGCCTACGTCGGACCGGAGGTGGTGCTCGGGGATCGGACCCGCCTGCACCACCACGCCTCGGTTGAAGGGAACACTTGGCTCGGCGCCGCGTGCGAGGTTTTTCCCTACGCGTGCATCGGCGGGCGTACGCAGGACCTGAAGTTTGCCGGCGGAAAGCCCGGGCTGCGCGTCGGGGACCGCAACGTCTTCCGCGAGTACGTGACGCTCCACGCCGCGACGCGCGACGGGGACCTCACGCGCGTGGGTTCAGACAATGTCCTCCTTGCCTCGTGCCACGTGGCCCACGATTGCGTCTTGGGTAACCACATCGTGATGAGCAACGGGGCCGTGCTGGCGGGTCACGTGTTAGTCGAGGACTACGTGGTGGTGGGTGGCTACGGTGGCGTGCACCAGTTCTGCCGGCTGGGGGCCTATGCGATGCTCTCGGCCACTGCCAAGCTGGTGCACGATCTGCCGCCTTACTGCCTCGCGGACGGGACGCCGGCCGAGGTTCGGGCGGTGAACCGGGTCGGGCTGGAGCGGCGCGGTTTTTCCCCGGAACAGCTGGAGCGCGTGAAGCGGATCCACCGGCTGCTTTACCGCGAGGGCCTCAACCGCACGCAGGCGCTCGAACGCCTGCAGGCGGATCCCGACGCTGCTACCGAGGAGTTTCGGCGGATGCTGGAGTTCGCCCAGGCCAGCGAGCGCGGGCTCGCCCGCGGGGCGCGGGGCTAGGCGAGCGGCTCCCGCTCCACCGCATCGAGGAGCGCTGCGAGGTCCCCGAGGGTCGTCAAGGGGTTCATCAGCGCCGTGCGCAGCCAGCGGCGCCCGCGGAGGGTCGTCTGCACGAGGTAATGGCTTCCGTCCGCGAGAATCCGCGCGCGGGCGCGCTCGTTCAGCGCATCCACGGCCGCCGGTTCCGCGCCGGGCAGCGTGCGCCGGAAGCACACGATGTTGGACTCGGGCTCCACCGCGACCTCGAAGCCAGGCCGCTCCCGGATGAGCGCGGCGAAATCGCGGGCCAGTTGGTGGGCGCGGCGCACGTGTTCCGCGAACAGCGCCGGATCGCCCCCACGCCAGAGCGCTGCGATCCGCAGGCTCAGGCTCAGCTTGGTGCACTCGAAGGTGCGCCGGCCGCTGTCCCACCACGGCTCCTCTGCGCTGGGATCGAACAGGTACTGTGCCTCCTGGTTGAAGGCCGCCCACGCGTCGCCCGGTTGGCGGAAGAGCACGGCCGTCGCGAGCGCCGGGTTCAGCAGCAGCTTGTGGAAGTCCACCACCGCGGAATCGGCGCGCTCGATCCCCGCGAGGCGATCGCGTAGCTCCGGGCAGAAGGCCGCGGCCGCCCCGTGGGCGCCGTCGACGTGGAGCCAGAGCCCGTGCTGCGCGCAAAAGTCGGCGATCGCCCCAATGTCATCGTAGCTGCCGGTCGAGGTGGAGCAGGCCGAGGCGACCACCGCGAAGGGACGGCGGCCGCGCCGGTGCGCTTCGGCTAGTGCTGCGGGCAGCAGCTCCGGCCGGAGCTTGAACCGTGCGTCGGTCGGTACGGTGACCAGTCCCGCCCGCCCACCTCCCATCACTTGGACGGCGCGGGCCGTGCAGTAGTGGCTTTCCTCTGACGCGATCACGGCCCAGTCGGGGGCGGTCCCTTGCTCCAGGGCGGCGGGGCCGAGGCGCCGGTTGCGGGCGGCCAGGAGCGCGGTGAGGTTGGCGAGGGTCCCGCCCGAGGTGAGGAAGCCGGCGCCCGCGGGCCAGCCGAGGAGTCCGGCGGTAGCCTCGACCACCCAGCGCTCGAGGGCGTTGGCGGCGGGACCCATCTCGTAGACCCCCATCGCGTTGTTCAGGAGCTCGCTCGCGAGCCCGGCCAGTGCCGCTTCCGGGGCAGGGGCGCACACTTGGTGGCCCACGTAGCGCGGGTGGTGTAGCTGGATCGAGCGCGCCGCAAATTCTCGCAGGAAGTCCACCAGCGCCCCGGGCGGCTCGTCCATCTTGCGTCGCCAGTGCGCGAGCTCGCCGGCGGGATTCACCGGCGGCAGGACGGGCCCTCGTCGTGCCTGCGCGTCCGCCAGCAGGCCGGCCAGCAGGTCCACCACCGCGTGCCCGTCCCGCCGGAAGCGCTCCGGGTCGAACGCCGTTTCCAGTGGGCTCATCGCGGGTTCACGCGCGTTTGTAGACGAGCGCCGGGTCGAAGAGGCGCTCCCCGGTGAATACGAGGTGCGGTGCCCCCGTTGCGGCGGCGTCGAGGTCCTCGAGGCGGCGGTAGAAGCAGGAGCGGTACCCATTGTGGCAGCTCGCGTTGGCGGCGCCGCGCTGCTCGACCTTCAGCAGCAGCACGTCTTGGTCGCAGTCGGTGCGGAGCTCCCGCACCTCCTGCGTGTTGCCCGACTCCTCGCCCTTTACCCAGAGCTTTTGCCGCGAGCGGCTCCAGTAGGTCGCTTTGCGGGTGCGGAGGGTGTGGGCGAGCGACTCCGCGTTCATAAAGGCGAACATCAGCACCTCGCCGGTCTGCGCGTCCTGGGTGATGCAGGGGATCAGGCCATCGGGCCCGAACTTGGGCTGCAGGGTCCGGCCGAGCTCGATCTCGGCCGTGGTCGTGCGGGGAGGGAAGCTGGACTGGCTCATCGGAAGGGAGAGCAAGCCGGGCGGTTCCGGGCGAGGCAACCCTAAGCTCGCCGGCGCCCTCAGGCGGGCAGCGCGCGCAGGTAGTCGTAGGTGTAGAGGCCAGTGCGGTGGCCATCGCTGAACTCGAAGCGGAGCGCGTAATTGCCCACTCGTTCCCATCCCGTGACCTTCACCCCGGGGAACTGCCGGGGACCGTCCCCACCGTAGCGGTTGCCCAGGATGTCCCGCTCCCCCTGGTTGGCGGCGCTCGGTGAGGCCGCCCGCAGGCGCTCCGGGTGAAAATAGGACTCGCCGCCGTCGTCCCAGACGATCGCGACCTCGTCCCCGATGAGCTGGATGTTGACCGGCGTGCGCATCCGGCGACCGAAACACCGGCGGCCCCCAAGGCAACCGGCAAACCGACTTCCCGGACCGCAGCGCGGCGCGACGGGGCGTCGCCTGGGCCGCCGGATGTGAATAAGTGAGTAACTTCCCGGGGTTTGCGGTGGGGAAAAGACTTGACCGAAGTGGGGTGAAGTGGGTTGAAATGGGGCGTCTTGGGGCAATTCGCCCTGATTTTGCATTTACTCCCTCTTTCGTGGCGCTTGCGGGCAACACCTTCTACACCGGCCTCTTCCGGCATTCCTTGGACGACAAGGGCCGGTTGACGCTGCCGTCCGCGTGGCGCCACGCGCACGCCGCGGAGGACCGTTTCCTCGCCACGCCGCATCCCGACGGGTACATCGCGGTGTTGCCGCCGCGGGAGGTTGAGGTGCTGCACGCCAAGATCTCCGGGATGAAGATGAGCGACGCGAAGGCGCAGGCGTTCGCCGCGCGGTTTTTCTCCCAGACGCAGGACTTCTCGTTTGATAAGGCGGGCCGCATTGGGCTTTCCGCCGAGCTCCTGCGGCACGCCGGCCTCGAGCGCGAGGCGGTGCTCGTGGGCACGCTGACCAAGTTCAATATCTACAATCCGGCGCGATGGCAGCAGGAGGAGGCACGCTCCGCGGGCGAGCACTTCGGCGACCTGATGCGCCAGATGGACATCTGAGATGCGCCGCCCCCTTCCAGCCTGCCCGGCCGCGTCCCCCCGGACGTTCTCGCCCGCGAGCCCCGCGCGCCCACGCCGGCACGCGATCCTGCGGCTGCGGATGCTGTCGCGGCCGGCGCCCGCGGGGAGAGGAGGCTGCGATGCCCCCGCCGGCCGTTGAACCCCTGCCCGCGGTGATAACCCCCGGACATCACCCCGTCCTGCTGCGCGAGGTGCTGGCGCTGCTCGCGCCGCGCCCCGGCGACCGCTTCCTCGACTGCACCTTCGGTGGGGGGGGCCACACGCGCGCCCTGCTCGCGGCGGCGCCCGGCGTGCGCGTCGTGGCGCTGGACCGGGATCCCGCCGCGCGGGAACGCGCCGAACCCCTGTTCCGCGATTTCCCGGGCGCCCTCGAGCTCCTCGACCTCGACTTCGGCCGGCTGCGGGAACTGGCGCCCTCCGGTTTCCAAGGCATCCTGTTCGACCTCGGCGTCTCGTCTTTCCAGCTCGACGACGCGACGCGCGGCTTCTCCTTCCGGCAGGACGCCCCGGCCGATATGCGGATGGACCCGCGCGCCGGCGTGCCGGCCAGCCTCTGGCTGGAAACCGCCACCGAAGAGATGCTGGTGCAGGCCATCCGCGACCTCGGCGAAGAGCCACAATGGCGCCGGGTTGTCCGGGCGCTGCGTGCGGCGCGGGGCTCCGGGGCCCTAGCCCGCACGGGCTCCCTGGCCGCGCTCATCGCGGACGCGATTCCCGCCCCGGTGCGTCACGCGTCGCGGATCCATCCGGCCACCCGCTCCTTCCAGGGGATCCGGATGGCGGTCAACGACGAGACCGGCGCCCTCGAACGCGCGCTGCCCGAGGCCTTCGCCCGTCTCGCCCCCGGCGGCGTGCTCGCGGTCATCAGTTTCCATTCCCTCGAGGACCGGCCGGTGAAGCAGTTTTGCCGCCGGATGTGCGGGCAGCCGGAGAGCGCGGACGACGCCACGCCGCAGGACCTGCGCACCGTGCTGGCCGAGCCGCTGACGCGCCGGCCGATCACGCCGGCGGACGATGAGGTCGCCGCCAACCCGCGGAGCCGTTCCGCGAAGCTCCGCGCCGTGCGCCGCCTCTGATCTTACGCCGTGAGAAAGGACACCTCCGCCTTCGTCAACCAGCTGCTGGTCTGGCTGCTCGTCACCATCGGCCTCGGCGGATCCGCCGGGCTGGTCACCGTGTGGATGCGGCACCAGATTTCCGCCACCGCCAAGGCCAACCGCGACCTCGCCGCCCAGATCGCGCGCTACGACCGGCTGGTCGATGAGACGCGAACGCAGATCGAGACGGAGCAGGCCTCCGATAAGCTACGGCATCTGAACACGGCATTGGGCCTTGGTCTCGTGCCGATGAACCAGATCCCGGTTGTGCACGTGACGGACAACGTGGTCGAGCGCCTCGCGCGCCGCGCCAACGCGGGGGTGCTGGCCGACGGCCCGACGCCGGCGGCGGCCTTGCGCGTCACCCTCCCGGGGTTCTGAGCGATGTCCAAGGGCTTTGCCTCCAGTGGCCGGATGGTCCTGATCGCCGGCATTCTGCTGCTCTGCCAGGCGGCGCTGGGCGTGCGGCTAGTCTGGCTGCACGTGGTTGACCGCGAGGCCCTGCTCAAGCCGCTCGCCAAGGTCCGGCCGATGCTCATCCCGGAGGCGGCGCGCCGCGGGGACATCCTCGACGCCCGCGGCGCCCGCCTCGCGACCAGCCGGTCCGAGATCGTGCTCGGGGTGGACCCGCACTCGCTGCTGCCGCGGGACGAGCGGAAGTGGGCCGAACTGGCGGCGCTCATCGAATTGCCGGAGGCCGAGCTGCGGGAGCGCTTTCAGCCGCGATTCCGGCGCGCTGGGGCCCGCGGCGAGGAGGGTGAGGACGCCGGGGAGGCTCCGGTTCCGTTCGCCCTGCCCGCGGCCCGTGGCGGTGAGGACGAGCAGCGGCCCATCACTTGGGTCAAGCTGCGGGAGGACGTCTCCGAATCCCTCTACGAGCGGGTCCGCCGGCTCGACATCCGGGGCGTCTACGGGCTCCGGCATTACCGGCGGGTGTACCCGAGCAACGAGCTGGCGGCGCA
>JBILWD010000191.1:0-7285 GCA_044370095.1 Opitutaceae bacterium
TCGGCCTCCGGCCGCTGCGGCGGATGTGAACGAGAGCCGCCGCGGCCCGGAGAACACTCTTGCCGCTGCCGCGCCCCCGGGACAGGGTCGCCCGATGTCCGCGCAGGAGCTCTATCTGCGCCCCGCGAACGCGACCGAAGCGCGGGGCCCCTTCCCGCCCGAGCAGCTCGCCGACTTGGCGCGCGCCGGGGAGGTTACACCGGAGACGCTCGTCTATGACACCACCCGCGAGGGCTGGGTGGCGCTGGCGGAGCGCCCGGACCTGCTCGCCCTCGCCTTTCCCCCACGGCAGCGGCTGACCCTGAAACCGCGGCCAGCCCCCTCCCCGGCTTCCCCGCCGCCGACGGAGGCCGCTCCAGCGGGCGCAGCCTCCCCGGCGCCTGCGCCCGCACCGGCGGTCCCGCCCGTGGCCGAGATCACGGAGATCCTCGCGCAGTCGAGCCGAATCGCGGAAGCGGAGGAGGCGCGGCTGGTGCGCGGCGCGACCGTGGGCCGCCGCGGCGCCCTGGCCGGGCTGCTGTTGGCCGCCGGTTCGGGGCTGGCCCCGCTTGCGGGTGGCGCCCTCCCCGCCTCCCCCGTCGCGGCCCTTCTCGCCCACCCCGGTCTGCTGCTGGTGCCGGTGGACCTCGTCCTCGCGGCGCTGCTCGCGACCGGCGCGACCGGGCCCTACCCGTTCCTGCGGTTCCGCGCCGCCTTCGGGCTGGGCTACGCCGGCCTGCTGTTGCAGCAGGCGGACGCGGCGGGCGCAGGCGCGGCGATGGCCGTGGGAGCCGCCGGCCTCTTCGCGTGCACCCTGTGCTACCGCCCGCTCGCGTCCGGGGCGGCGGCAGTGGCGGCCGTGCTCGGCTACAGCCTCGCCGCTTGGCTGCAGTTACCGGTCTGAGCCCTCCCGCGCCGTGAAACCGCCCCCGGACGCCCCGCCCACGCCGCCGGCTGAAAGTCGGGCCGACCCCAGCTGGCTCACCCGCCTCACGCACCTTTGGCACACCGGCATCTGGGAACCGGCGATCCTCTCCGACCGCTCCCTCCGCGGACGCGGGCTGGCGGTGCTGCGCGTCATCTCGATCACGGTGACCGTCTTCCAGGAAACCCGGGTGGTCAGCCGGGCGGCCGCCCTGAGTTTCACCTCGCTGCTCAGCCTCGGCCCGCTGGTGGCGATCGCGGTGCTCGCCGGCGGGTTCGCGCTGGGGAAGCAGGATAACCAGCTGCTGACCCACCACATCAGCACCCTACTCGCCTCCGTGGCACCGCAGCTCCAATCGCTCTCCGCCGAAGCCGGGACCGCAGCGGCCGGAGGCGAGGTCAACCCGGAGCTGCGCCGGATCGTCGACGGCTTCGTGCAGAGCGCCCGCAACGGCTACGGGGGCGCCTTCGGCGCGCTGACCCTGATCTTCATCGTGCTGATGATGTTCAAGTCGATCGAGGACGCCTTCAATGACCTCTGGGGCATCAGCCAGGGCCGTTCGCTGCTGATGCGAGTGGTGTTCTACTGGACCATCCTGACCCTCGGCGCAGTGCTATTCTTCGCGGCCGTCGCCCTGCTCGGGGCCGGGGCGGCGGTGAACGTGTTCCACGAGTCCCTCGCCCGGCTACCCGGCGGCGAACGCCTCGTGGCGCTGCTCGGCTGGAGCCTGCCGGTCTTCTCCCTCTGCCTGCTGACCCTGATGCTGACGCTGGTCTACCGCGTCGTGCCCAACACGGCCGTGCTCTGGCGCGCGGCCTTCGCCGGCGGCGCGGTGGTGGCGCTGCTGCTGCTGCTCAACAACGTAGCCGCGTTCCTCTACGTCCGGCGGGTGGTGCTCACCCAGAACCTTTACGGCCAGCTCGCGGTGCCCCTCGTGCTGGTGCTCGGCCTCTACGTGTTCTGGCTCTACGTCCTGATCGGGGGCGTCATCAGCTACGCGGTGCAGAACGTCCACTTCCGGAACAGCCAGACGGCGTGGAGCCGGCTGACCGAGGCGATGCGCGAGCGGCTCTCGCTGGCAGTGCTGCTCACGATTGGCCGCCGCTTCCAGGCCTGCCAGCCGCCGGTCACCGCCGCCGAGCTCGGCCGCCGCCTCCGCGTGCCCAGCCAGATCCTCAACGAGGGCCTCAACCGCCTCGGTGAGATGGGGCTCGTGAACACGCTGCGGGCCGCCCCGGGCCGCCCCGCGACCGAGCTCCGCTTCCAGCCGGCGCGGCCCCTCGAGCGGATCACGCTGCTGGACTTCAAGCGGCTCGACGACCAACTCGGCGACGACCCCGTGGGCCACTCGCTGGAATGCGTCGATCCCCTGATGCACGCCTACGAGGAGGCCCTGGGACGCCTCGGCGAACAGCCGTTCTTCCAGCGCTCCCTGGCCGACCTGCTCACCGCGCACCCCTTCCCGGAAACGCCCGCGACGGACCGGCCGCCCGCGACGGAATTACGCCCTTGCCAGCCATCCCCCCCGACCTAAGCCTGACCCGCTTCCGCCCATGATTTCCTGGATCCAGAAATACTTCCAGTTCCACTTCCGCGTGATCTTCGCCGTGCTGCTGGGGGTGGTCATCATCGCCTTCGTCTTCACCATCGGCGCAGCCCCGGGCATCGGCGGCGCCGAGCGCGGGATGGTCGACCGTCCCTTCTTCGACTACAACCTGAGCCTCCAGTCCGACCAGCAGCGCCTGATGGGCGACGCCAGCCTCAGCGCCAGCCTCCGGGTCGGCGCCTTCGGCCAACTCGACGGCGATCAGGTCCAAAACTACGCCTTCCAGCGCGCCGCCGCCCTCCACCTCGCCGCCCTCTGGCACCTGCCCCCCGCCTCCACCGCCGAGGTCACCGCGCAGTTGAAGACCCTCCGCGCCTTCGCCGGCCCCGACGGCCAGTTTGACCCCAAGACCTATCAGACCTTCCGCGACAACCTGAAGACCAACCCCCGCGGCCTCACCGAGGGCGACATTCTCCGCGTGGTGTCCGATGATGTGAGGGTCGAGAAGGTGCAGAACCTCCTCGCCGGCCCGGGCTACGTCCTCCCCGGCGACGTCCGCACCCAGCTCCTCCGCACCGACACCAAGTGGACCCTCGCCACCGGCACGGTCGACTACGCCGCCTTCAAGCCGACGATCACCCCGGGGGACAGCGAGCTCGCCCAGTTCTTCGAGCAGTCGGGAGGTCGCTACGATATCCCGCCGCAGGTTAGCCTTGGGGTGGTGGAGTTCCCCGCCCTCGAGCAGATGGCGAAGGTCAACCTGACCGAGGCGGAAGTCCGCGCGTTCTACGACGCCAGCCCGTCTCGCTTCCCCAAGCCCGCCGATCCGGCCAAGAAGGACGCCCCGTCCCCGAGCGTGACCCCGCCAGCCGATCCCGCCGCCGACTTCGCGGCCGTCCGTGCCCAGGTCGAATCCACCCTGCGTTTCGAGCGCGCGGTGAAACTCGCCCAGAAGGCCGCCAGCGACCTCTCCCTCGCCCTCTTCGAGTCGAAGGCCCGCACCCCCGAGGCCGTGCAGGCCTTCCTGACCAGCCGCCAGCTGAACGCCAAGCCGCTGGCCCCGTTCAGCCGCGACGCCGCCCCCGCCGAGCTCGGCGGTTCCCCGGAGGCCATCGCGGAAGCCTTCCGCTTGGGCAAGGACCGCCCCGCCTCGGACGCCCTCTCGACCCGGATGGGCGCCCTCATCCTCGTTTGGAAGGAGTCGCTCCCGACCCGCAAGCCGCTCTTCACCGAAGTGAAGGCGCAGGTCTCCACCGATTACGCCGAGGGCGAGCGCCGCAAAAAGTTCATCGAGCTAGGCCGCAAGGTGAAGGCGGACCTCGAGACCCGGCTCAAGGCCGGCGCCACGCTGGAGCAGGCCGCCCCCGCGGCCGGCCAGACGCACGGCCTCACCCTGACCGCCAAGGCGCTGCCCGCCTTCGACCTCCGCTCCCGCCCGCAGGACGTGGACTTCGCCGTCCTCGGCACCCTAGAGCGGCTGCAAAAGGGCCAGCTCTCGGATATGGTTTTCAGCGGCGAGCAGGGTCTCTTCGTGTACGCGGTCGACCAACAGGCGCCTGACACCACCGAGGCCAACCCCCGCTTCGCCGAGACCCGCGCCCAGATCGCTGGCTTCACCTCCCGCATCGGCGGTTCGTCGGCCCTCGCCGAGCTGGTCGAAAAGGAGCTCAAGCGCGGCGAGCCCAAGATGCCCTGAGCGCCCGCGGGCGCGCCCCGCGCCCATTCCGGGGCCGCCGGCCTTCCCGCCCCTATGCCCCTCCGGTCCTACGTCCCCGTCGCCGGCCCCTGTCGCCTCTGCGGGGAAGGCTTCGAGCACCGCCAAGGACCCGCGGAACCCGACCTCGCGGCCTGCGCCCGCTGCGGCCAAGCCGTCCGGCGCCGCGCCGTCGATCCGGTGAATTCACCGCAACTTTCCGCCCCACTTTCCGTCTCGCGCGCGAGACAGGCCGGCTTCACCGTCCTGCGCCGCACCTCCGGGGGCGAATACGAAAAACAGTAACTTCCCTCCTTCCACCGTGTCCTGCGCCCGCCGCCCCGCCCTTTCCGCTATGCCCAGCCTCCCCGCCCGCCTCCTGCTCGCGCTCCTCGCCGGCACCGCCCTCGTCCGCGCCCAGGCCCCCGCCGCCGGCACCCCCGGGGCGGTCGTGATCGCACCGGACAAGCCGTTCGCCCTGGAGGAGGCCATCGCCCTCGCCCTGCAGAAGAGCTTCAACCTGCAGATTCAGGCCATCGCCCGCGCCAACGCCAAGGACAACGTCACCATCCAGGAAGCCGGCTTCGACCCCACCCTGACCGCAAACGTCACCCGCTCGCTCACCCAGTCCGCCTCGACCACCAACCGACTCGACGGCACCGCCTCTCAGGGCCCCCGCAATGACAACACGGTGATGCGCGCCGGCGTCAGCCTCCCCCGGGTGACCGCCACGAATGGCACGCTGAGCCTCTCGACGAACGTTTCACGCGGCGCCACTAACTCGGTCAACTCGCTCTTCAATCCCGCCTACACCAACGGGGTCAGCGCTACCCTGAACCAACCCCTGCTGCGCGACTTCGGCCGGGAGGCGGCCCTCTCGGCGCTGGAGAACGCCCGGCTCGCGTTCGGCATTGCCAGCACCAGCTACCGCAGTGCGGTGCTCAACACGGTGGCCAACACCGAGAACGCCTACTACAACCTCGTCGCTTCCCGAGAGGCGCTCCGCATCGCCCAGCTCACGCTCGAGGGCAACCAGCGGCTCCTCGACGAGAATAAGGCCCGCCGCACCACCGGGGTGATGACGGACCTCGACGTGCTCAGCGCCGAGGTCGGCGTCGCCCGCGCCCGCAACACCGTGGTCCAACGCGAGCAGGCCGTCCGCGACGCGGAAGAGCGCCTGATGAACCAGATCAACGTGCTCTCGCTCGACACCCGTCCGGGCCCGGTCGACTTCGCCCCGTACGCCGAGGGCGCCCCAAACTTCGCCTCCTCCTATAAGCTGGCGCGCGAGTTCTACCCGGAAACGCTCTCGCAGGAGCAGACGATCAAGCAGCTCGAGCTCAACCTCGCGACCGCCCGCCGCAACACGCTGCCCGACCTCGACCTCATCGCCTCCCTGGGCTACACCGCCCGCACGACCAATGCCAACTACGGGCAGGCGATCGCCAACCTGCCCAACGACCACGGCAACAACTGGTCGCTGGCCCTGAATTACTCGCTGCCCTGGGGCCAAAAGGCCGACAAAGCCCGCCTCCGTCAGGCCAACGCCAACCTGTCCTCCGGCAAAATCCGCCTCGAGCAGCTGGAGTCCCAGCTGATGCTCGACGTCCGCATCGCCGTCCGCGCGGTTGAGACCAACTTGGTGGCGGTCGAGATCGCCCAGAAGGCGACCGAGCTCGCCACCCGCCAGTACGAGCAGCAGAAGGCCCGCTTCGACGCCGGGCTCTCCACCAGCCGGATCGTGCTCCAGTTCCAAGATGACCTGGAGGCCGCCCGCAACAGCGAGCTGTCCGCTAAGTTAAACTTGCGCCGCGCGGTCTCCGAACTGCGCCGCCTCGAGGGCACCTCGCTCCAGCGCTTCAAGGTGGAGATGCCCTGAGCGGCAACCCGCCGGCCCCCGCCGCCTCGATGCCGGTTGCCCTCCTCGTCCGCCTCCTGCTCTGGCTCTGGCTGGGCGGCGCCCTCACCGTCGGCCACCACGGCCTCTGGGGCCGCTTCCCGCCATTCGGCCAGCTCGCGCTGGTGCTGGCGCTCGCCGCCGGCGCCTTTTCCCTGCTCCACCGCGTCCCCACGCTCGCCCGCTGGCGGGAGGGGCTGGATGAACGGGTCCTGCTCCTGCCCCACGGGATCCGCCTCGCCGGGATCTACCTGGTGCTGCGCCACCTCGAGGGCGATCTGCCGCGGGCCTTCATCCTCGCCGCCGGCCTGGGCGAGGCCTGCCTCGCCGCGCTCGCCCTGCCGCTCGCGCTCGCGCCGCTGGCCGACGACGCCCGCGCCCGCGCGACGCGCATCTGGGCCGTCGCCAGCCTCGTCAACCTCGGGCTGATCCTCGTCACGCTGCTCCGGCTCAACCTCCAAGCCCCGCTGCAGCTCCGCGCGCTGGCGGAACTGCCGCTCAGCCTGTTCCCGACCCTAGTCCTACCCCTCGCCCTCACCGGCTCGGTGCTGGTCCTGCAGCGCGCCCTCCGCGCCCCCAGCTAAAGCAAGGCCGCGGCTTAAATCGGCGGAAACAACTCCGCCGGATCGCGCAGCGCAGCCGCGGCCACCACCCGGTGCGGCGGCAATTGGGTCCGGAACCACGTGCGCTGCTTCTTCACCAACGCCCGGGTGTCGCGCGCGATCGCCGCCGCCAACTCCCCGGGCGGCAAACGGCCGTCGAGGCAGTCAAGCACCTCCCGGTAACCGATCGCCCGCGCCGCGCTCGGATTGGCCTCCAACCCCCGCGCCCGCAGGCCACGCACCTCCTCCACCAAGCCGGCCGCCAGCATCGCCTCCACCCGCCGCCCGATCCGTTCTTGCAACTCCCCGGGTTCCCGCTCCAGCCGGGTCAGGCGAACCACATGGTCGGCATAGGGTCCCGGTTGCCGCGCGAACTCGGCCCGCAGCTCCGCCCACGGTCGCCCAGTGGCCAGGCAACGCTCTAACGCCCGCGTCACCCGCCGCGGATTGGCCTCGTCGAGCCCCTCCAGCCCCCCGGGGTTCAGCTCCCGCAGGCGCGCCCGTGCCGCCGCGGGCGTCAAGGCCGCCACCTCCGCGCGGAGCCCCGGGGAAACCTCGATCGCGTCGACCACCGGCCCAAGGAACGCCCGCAGGTAGAATCCGCTGCCGCCGCACACCAGCACTGCCCGGCCGCGCCGCGCGA
>JBILWD010000192.1:0-7267 GCA_044370095.1 Opitutaceae bacterium
CCTCCACGAGCGCGATCTGATCGAAGGCGCCGATCGCCCGCGCGTGGTCGAGCAGGCGCAGGAGAGTCTCCTTGCTCTCGTACCGCCCGTTGGCGTCGAAGTAGTACGGCAGGCGCCCGTCGGCCGTGTGCGGGGTCCGCGCGCCGCCGATAGCCGCGTGGATCGCCGAGATCCGCGCCATATCCTTCGCGAGCATCTCCTCCTGCGTGCCCGGCTGGCCCAGCTTCACCTTGAGGAAGAAGTAGCCCTGCTCCACGGCGCCGCGGATCTCCTCGATCGGGACCGCGTACGCCATCAGCGGAATGCTCGCCACGCGGCGGTGGCGCGAGGCCAACGCCGGACGGTAAGCGGTCGGGATGAGGTCGTCGAACGAGGTGATGCCCCGCTCCGCCGCGTACAGCAGCCACACCGCAAGATCGACCCCTACGAGCGCGTTCAGGGTGAAGGTCTCCCGCAGGTCGCGCTGGCCGGTGAGGACCCGCGCGTGCGCGTGCACCTCGTGCCGCAGCTCCTCCAGGAGCGCCATCGGATCGGTGAAGCGCACGCCCTTCAGGCGCTGCACCGCCCACTCGGTCACCGCGTACATCAGGGCGTTGCCGCCACTCTCGGAATGCGCCGCAAACACCCGCGCGTCACTCCACAGCACGCCTTGGGTGCACAGGCCAAGGCCACGCCGGCCCGAGGCACCCTCGAGCAGGGTCGCGCTCTGCCAGATCTCGGATTGATAACCGCCCTTGAAGCCGAACGGCCGCACGAGCGGCTCGCGCTCGAAGTTGGCGCCGACGCGGGCAATGGTGATGGGGCCGGGAGCGCTCATCAGCTGACTCCCGCCTGCGCCATCCAGCCCTTCAGGGTGTCGATATCCTTCCGCATTAGCGCGGGGAACTGCTGCCGCTTGTCCGCCTCGGAAAGCGGGGCGCGTTCAAACGGCGGATACTCGAGGTGCAGCGACATCGGACCCGCCAACTGCAGCTCACGCACCAGCCGCAGGTAGGCGGCGTACGGGACGATCCCTTGGCCGAGCGGGACGTTGTCGATCGCCGCCTTGCCCGGACCCTGCTCCCAGCGGAAATCCTTAATATCGGTGCAGCGGATCCAAGGCGCGAGCAACCGGAGGGTGATCGGCCACGACTGGCCCGCCTCGGCCACCGCGTGGCGGATGTCGAACTGCACCCCCAGCCAGCGTGGATCGATGTCCTTCAGCAACTCATAGAGGTCCCACATCGGGCCGCCGACGCGCGGGCCGGCGTGGTTCTGGATCGCTCCGTGCAGGCCGAGGCTCTGGTTCAACGCCGCCAGTTCCCGCAGCTGCGGCCGGAGCGCGTCGAGGCTCCCCTTCACGCCCTTGCTAAAGTCATAGTTGAAGAAGCCTAGGCGATAGTACTTTACGCCGACCTTGGCCGCGGCGCGCAGGAGCTTCTCGGCGTGCGGCGTCTGCAGGCCCTGGATCTCGGTCGTAATCATCTCGACCTTCAGCCCCGCCGCGCGGCACGCATCGACCGCGCGCGGCAGATCCTCCGTTACCTTCTCCGGCAACACGTGGCCCTGCGCATTCCGAACCGTGAAATCCACGCCGTCACCGCCCGCGGCCTTCACCATCGCCGCGGTGTCCGCCCACGACAGCCAATGCAAGGGCTTCGAGAACACGTGCAACTGCGTCTTCCCGCCCTGCCACGCCGGCAGCTCCGCCGGCTCCGCGGCCTTCTTCTTCCGGCCCTCGGCCGCGACCAGTGAGGCAAGCGGCAGGGTGGCGCCGGCGGCGGCGAGCCGGGAGACAAAGTGGCGGCGAGACTCAGGGGCGGGGACGGAGGGGTGCATCGGGCGCGGAGGTTGCGCGCCCGCGCGGGCAAAGGCAATGGCGGCGGGGGTCCCCGCGCCCTTCTCCAACCAGTTTAGCGCCGCCCGCGCGGGCCACCGACCTTGGCCGGCTTAGCCGCGCACCCACAATCACCGCCACAGCCCGCGGGCCGCCGCCGGCGCCGCCACCACGCCACCAACAGACCCGCGATCGCCCCCGCCACGATCGCCAGCGCCAGCTTCGTCTGGAGGTCCGCGTTCATCGGCTCAGTACCCCAGCAGCCGCCCGCCCTGATACACCAAAAAGGTCACGATCCACGCCGTGCCGGTCATATAGGCCAGCTGGAACAGCGGCCAACGCCACGAGTTGGTCTCCCGCTTCACCACCGCCACGGTGCTCATACATTGCATGGCGAAGACATAGTACACCATCAGCGCGAGGCACACCAGCGGGGTAAATAGCGGTGCGCCATCCGGCCAGTGCGCCGCTCGCAGGGCATCGCGTAGCGGCGCCGTGTCGTCCTCCGCCCCCTCCACTCCGAAGATGACGCCCATCGAGCTCACAAACACCTCACGGGCCGCAAAGGAGGTGACCAACCCGATGCCAATCCGCCAATCGAAGCCGAGCGGCTGGATCAACGGTTCGATCACCCGCCCCGCCTGCCCCGCGAAACTGTGCGCGATCTGGACCTCGGCCGACGCCGCCGGGTCGGGATGCTTCGGATAGGTACTGAGGAACCACAGCACGATCGAGATCGCGAGGATGATGGTCCCCGCGTTCTTCATAAACAGCCAGCCACGCTCCAGCATTTGCCGCAGGATCTCGCCGAAATGGGGCCGCTGGTAAGCCGGTAGCTCCAGAATCATCAGCGGCGCCTCCCCGCGCAGGAGGGTCCGCTTGAACAGCCACGCGAAGCCGAACGCCCCCGCCGTGCCGAGCGCATACATTAAAAACATTAATCCGGCCTTAGTCGCGGCCGGCACCGCGTCGCCCGGCAACAGCGTCGCGATCATCAGCAGATACACCGGCAAACGCGCAGAACAGCTCATCAGCGGCGCCACCAGAATGGTCACCAGGCGGTCCTTCGCGTTCTCAATGGTCCGCGTCGCCATGATCCCCGGGATCGCACACGCGTACGAACCGAGCAGCGGAATGAACGACTTGCCGTGCAACCCCACCCGGCTCATCGGCCGATCCATCAGCGCCGCCGCCCGCGCCATATAGCCGGTGCTCTCCAGCAGCCCGACGAAGAAAAACAGGATCAAGATCTGCGGCAGGAAGATCACCACGCCCCCCGCACCACCGATGATCCCGGAGGTCACCAAGTCCCGCAGATCGCCCGGCGGCATCGCATCCTTTACCTGATCCGCCAGCCCCGCCATCGCCCCGTCAATCAGGTTCATCGGGTGCTCCGCCAAGGTGAAGATGGCGTAGAACATCAGCGCCATCACCGCCCCAAACGCCAGCCAGCCCCAGCCGGAATTGACCAGCACGGCATCCGCCCGGTCCGCCAGCGACGGCCCGCGCTCCCCCGTCCGCCGGATCACCTCCCGACACAGGCCTTGGATCGCCTCGTAACGCGCCTTGATCAGGGTCGCGGACCAATCGGTCCCCTGGCCCGTCCAGCGCCGCCGCCAATTCTCCAGTACCGCTCCAGTCGCCGCGCTCAGCGGGGTCGAGCCGGCCACCCGCACGGAATCCTGATCGGTCAGCAGCAGTAACGCCTCCGCCCGCGCAATCAGCGGCGGCCGCCCATCCGCTGCCACCAGCGAGGCCTGCAACTCTGCCACGGCTGGGGCGATCGGCGCCGGCACGGTCCACGAATGCCGCGCTAAAGGCAGCTCGTGCCGGCTCATCGCCAACCGCAACTCGACCAGCCCCCGACCCTGCACCGCCGCGCACGGGATCACCGGCACGCCCAAGGCCTCCTCCAGCTCCGCGGCCCGCACCTCCAGCCCGGAGCGCGCGGTGAGGTCCATCATATTGAGGACCACGATTACCGGCCGGCCCAGATCGAGCATCTGGTGCACGAAGTACAGGCAGCGCTCGAGGTTGCACGCGTCCACCACGCAGATGATCCGATCCGGCTGCGGCGTGTCCGACCGCCGGCCCAGCAACACATCCCGCGTCACGGCCTCGTCCGGCGATCGCGCGGCCAACGAATAAGCACCCGGCAGATCGATCACCTTGATGGCGTGGCCGTGCTGGGAATAGGTCTCACCGACCTTCTTCTCCACGGTCACGCCCGGATAGTTGCCCACCTTCTGCCGCAGGCCGGTCAGAGCATTGAACAGGGTCGTCTTGCCGCAGTTGGGGTTACCGACCAACGCGTACACCGGCATCCGCTCGGCTGGCGTGCGGCGGCGGCCCGGCGAGCCGGCGATGTGAGCGGGCAACGGCGCCGCGGGGTCGGCTCCCTCGGGCCCGGGTCGGGGTGCGGCGGCCATCAGGCGTAAGGCGCGTCAGCGCGGCGCCAAGGGCAGGTGCTCCACCAAAATGCTCATCGCGGCGCGGTGGTTCAGCGCAATCCGCATCCCCTTCACCCGGCAGAGGCTCATCGTCGTGCCGGAAAGTTTGGTTACCAATGCCGCCTCCCCAAATCCCATTTCCCGGATCCGCTGGCAAAAGCCCTCGTCCCCCGTCAACCGCAGGATACGCCCCGTCTCGCCAGCGGGCAGCTGGCAAAGCGGCGTGAGCGGAAACGGCGAGGCGGACATGAGGAAGTGAGACCGAGTATCAGAACGAAAACGCCGAAGGTTCGGGGAAGCGAGCGTGATTTAAGGGTTGGAAACACTCACGGGCGTTCGAAGGGCGGGCGCACGCAGCGGCTTCGCCGGTGCGGGTGAGGTAAGAACGGCCCCCTCAAGCTAGAGGCCGGTGGGAATGACGTTGCGTCCGGAAAGTCCAAAGTGCCTCGCGGCCGCCAGCAGGTGGTGGTCGTTGGAGTAAATCGTGGTTAAACCCTGCTCGGCCGCCGTAGCCAAATGCAGGGCAGCCGCGGCCCGCAGGAAAATGCTCGCGGGCAGCGCCGCGTAGACCGCAGCCACCTTGGTCAGGGTGGCGGGTGACAGCGGCACCCACCGTATCGCCTCTTCAGCATCATCCGCCGCCGCTTGATCGAGCAAGGCTGCGTACTGAACGGGCCTGATCGCGCCCTCCCTCAGCTTGCGGTGGAAGGCGGCAATCATCTCAGCTCTCCCGTGAATCGCACACGCCAGATGGTCCGTGGCAGCCATTTCCCGCACCGTTTCCCAGCCTGGGTCCCGGAAATAGAGCCGGACCAGATAGCTGGTGTCGAAATAGACACGGGATGGCTCCGTCACGCTCCGCGCTAATGATGGCCGTGGCATCGGTTCCGCCGGCCATAAGGCGGTCCTGACGGCGAAACGCCGGCGTCAGCTTCCGGCGGGCAAAGTACGGCAACTCCGCATCGCTGCCGGCAGGCACGAGCTTAGCCACGACCCGCCCCGCGCTCGGTGACGTTCAGTCCCCCGGAATGGGCCGCCTGCCGTACCCAACGGCCGGTCGCCGCCCGCAGCTCCCGAATCGTAATCGCCTTCATTCCCCCACCCTGTTGCCGCCACGAATGGAGTCAATAGGAGCACCCGATCCGCGGCTGCAGCCGCGGCCACATCGGGCCAGCGGCCACCTCGCCGCCGCAGAAACCCCCACCTCAGCGCCGGCGGCGCTTGAGGGCCAGCTGGACGCCGGAGTAGCGCACGAGCTCCTGCAAGTGCTCGTACTGCTGCGGATCGAGGTGCTTGGCCGACTCGATCTCCGCCTGCGCCCGGCGCAAGGCCGCCTCGACCGCATTCTCGTCGATCTTCTCCTCGGTGATGGCGTTCTCGGCCAGAACCCGGACCACATCGCCCCCGACCTCGGCAAACCCCCCGCTCACGGCGAGGAACGAGGTGGCGGCTCCCTTGGTGACCCGGAGTTCCCCGTGCTCCACTTGGGTGAGCAGCGGGATGTGCCCGGGCAAGATGCCGATCTCACCCTCGACCGTGGGGATGACCACGGTGTCGATGGTATCGGAGTACACGCGGGCGTCCGGCGTGACGATCTCGAGGGTCAGCGGCATGACGGGATCAGGCCTTCTTGGCGGCGGCCAACACCTCGTCGATGTTGCCCTTCATGTAGAAGTCACCCTCGGCCACATCATCGAGCTTGCCCTCGAGGATCATCTTGAAGCCGCGGACGGTGTCCTTGACCGCCACATACTTGCCCGGGCTACCGGTAAAGACCTCCGCCACGGTGAACGGCTGCGAGAGGAAGCGCTGGATCTTGCGGGCGCGGTACACGGTCTGCTTGTCCTCGGGCGAAAGCTCGTCGAGGCCGAGAATGGCGATGATGTCCTGCAGGTCCTTGTAGCGCTGGAGGACGCGCTGGACCTCACGGGCCACGAAGTAGTGCTCATCGCCGACGATGTCGGCCGCGAGGGCCTTCGAAGTGGAGGCCAGCGGATCAACGGCCGGGTAGATGCCCAATTCGGCGATCGAACGCTCGAGCACGATGGTCGAGTCCAAGTGGGCGAAGGTATTCGCCGGCGCCGGGTCGGTCAGATCGTCCGCGGGCACATAGACCGCCTGGAAGGAGGTGATGGAACCCTTCTTGGTCGAAGTGATCCGCTCCTGCAGGTTGCCCATCTCGTTGGCGAGGGTCGGCTGGTAACCGACGGCGGACGGCGAACGGCCGAGGAGCGCGGACACCTCGGAACCGGCCTGCGAGAACCGGAAGATGTTATCCACGAAAAGCAGCACGTCCTGGTTCTTCTCGTCGCGGAAATACTCGGTCATCGCGAGGGCCGAGAGCGCGACGCGCATCCGGGCGCCCGGCGGCTCATTCATCTGGCCGTACACGAGCGCGACCTTCGACTTGGAGAGGTCCTTCTGGTCGATGACGCCCGCCTCGGACATTTCGTGGTACAGGTCGTTGCCTTCGCGGGAGCGCTCCCCGACCCCGGCGAACACCGAGTAACCGCCGTGGGCCTTGGCGATGTTATTGATGAGCTCCATGATCACCACGGTCTTGCCCACGCCGGCGCCACCGAAGGCCCCGACCTTACCGCCCTTGGTGAACGGGGCGATGAGGTCGATGACCTTAATGCCCGTCTCAAGAATCTGCGCCTTGGTGTCCTGATCGACCAAGCTCGGAGCCGCCCGGTGAATCGGGTACTTCTTGTCCGCCTTCACCGGACCCTTGCCGTCCACCGGCGCGCCGGTGACGTCAAAGATGCGGCCCAGCACCCCCGCACCGACCGGCACGGAGATGGGAGCACCGGTGTCGACCACGGTCATCCCGCGGACCAGACCCTCGGAGGAGGACATCGCGATCGCCCGGGCTACGCCGGCGCCGAGGTGCTGCTGGATCTCGAGCGTCAGGAGCTGCTTGGCGCCCGCGGCGGTGAAGTCCACGGTGAGCGCCTGGTAGATCGGCGGGATGGAATTCTCGCCGAACTGGACGTCGACG
>JBILWD010000193.1:0-7219 GCA_044370095.1 Opitutaceae bacterium
AACCCGGAGACCGGTTACCTGAACGTCGATGCGAGCCCGACCAAGACCTTCATTTTGGAGGCGCGTCGGCGCGCGGGCCGCGATCCCTTCTGGGACCTCTGCTTCGGGAAGCGCCCGCCGGTCGAGCTCTACGACCTGCGCGCGGACCCCGACTGCGTGCGCAACCTCGCCGCGGATCCTGCCCGGGCCGCGAGCCGCACGGCGCTCCAGCGGGAAATGCACGAGCGGCTCCGCGCGCAGGGGGATCCACGGATGTTCGGCCAGGGAGAGGTCTTCGACCGCTACCTGCACTCCAACGCGGCGCACGTCGGCTTTTACGAGCGCTACCGGCGCGGCGAGAAGCTGCAGGCCGGCTGGGTCAGCCCGTCCGACTTCGAGCCCCAGCCGCTGGACTGAGCCGCGGAGGGAGCTGACGCCCGCTCACTCCATCCCCGACGCGCGCAGGACCGCGGCGTGTACCGCCAGGTCGTGCGCCGCGTCCCACGCCAGGGGCGGGCCCCCGCGGATCACCGCCGCCAGGTCCAGGAACTCCCCGTCGTAGCGCCCGGGCGATGCGGGCAACTCGACGTCCTGGAAGCCGCGCCGGAAGCCTTCGCGCGCCTCCGCGAGGCCCAGCCGCAGGCGGGGCGGCTCGAGCGGACGCAACTCGGCGGTCCCCCGCGTGCCCGTCACGGCGAACCCGCGGCGCTCATTGCCCAGCGGATCGGTGTGGTTGCAGCGGATGGTCACCAGCGCCCGCGGATATTCGAGGAGCGCGAGCTGGTTGTCGGCGAAGGGGTCGCCCGGCGGCCCGAGGCGCCGCGACAGGCCGCTCACCGCCGCGGGCGGGCCGAGCAGGGAGACGACCTGGTCGATGAGGTGGCAGCCGAGCTCGAACATCCCGCCCCCCGCGAAGCGCCCGGCCTCCCGCCGCACCGTCGCGTCGGCCAGCTTGCCGATGCCACCGGAAATCTCGGTGATGTCCCCCAGCCAGCCCTCGCGCACCGCGCGGCGCAGGAAGACAAAACCCGGGTTGTAGCGGAACATATACCCGAGCTGGACGGTGAGGCCCCGCGTACCCGCCGCCGCGAGCAGTTCCCGAAACGCCGGCAGCACGGGGCCGGCCGGTTTGTCGAGGTGCACGTGCAGCCCAGCCGCGACGCAGCGCCGCGCCGTAGACACGAGGTCCTCGACCACCGTCTCCACCGCCACCGCGCGCAGGCCCGGGGTCGCGAACAGCGCCTCTTCCGTGAGCCAGGGCAGACCGCGGTACGCGGGCTGATCCGCGACCGCCGCCCGCCAGGCGGGATCCGGCTCGACGACGCCGACGATCTCAAAGTGCTCCGGCAGACGTCGGAGCGCGGCCAGCTTGCCGGCGGCGTGCGCGTGGGTGGTGCCGATCTGCCCGATCCGCAGGGGACCCGAGGAGGGCGCCGCGCGGGCGGCGAGCGCGAGCGCCGAACCGGCGAGGAAACGGCGGCGGGGGACGGGACCCACGGGCGGAGGCGGGCAGCCGGCGATCGGCTTCAGGGCGCGGCAGCCTTGGGCGCCGTCTTCGCCGCGGCCTTCGCCGGGCGCTTCGCGGGGGCCGGCGCCGGCTTGTCGTCGAGGTTGCGCTCGAGGGCCGCGGGATCGAGGTCGACCTGCACGCCGCCAGCGGGCACGGGCAGGCCCGCGCTCCAAAGAATGCCGTTGAGCACGAGGGTCCGCTGGCTCGGATAGGTCCAGCTGCGGTGCAGGTCCGCGCCGGTGAAGCCGAAGCCGCGACCACCCTCCGGCCGCTGATGCGCCCAGGCGATCACCTCGGCCCGGCCCACGTGGCGCTTGGCATCGGCGGTGGAACGGGACTTGTCGGGCACCGTCCCGCGCAGCAGCGGAGTGACCCCGGCCGGCGCGAAATGCAGGTTGTAGAGCCAGCCGTCCGCAGGCGCGGCGAAGGGCCGCACGCCGCGCGTCACCTCGTGGGCCGGGATGTCCGTGAACTCCATGTCCCAATGGCCGCGGCTGCCGATGTCGCTGTGGTACACCGCGCCGAGCCAGCCCCGGATCGCGGCGCCATCTGGACCCGCCGGAAAGTCCATCGCCTGATGCAGCAGGACGAGGCCGGCCCCGCCGTCGAGCAGGCGGCGGAGGACGGCCCAGCGGTGGGGTTCCGCGAAGGGCTGCTTGCCGCCGCCGTCGCCGAAGTAAACCACGGCGCGGGCGCCCTCGAGGATGCGCTCGTCGCGGGGCCAGCCGCGGGCCATCACGGGCCAGACGCCGGGCTGGAGCCGGAGCCATTCGAGGAGTAGCGCGCAGCCAGCGAAGTACTCGTGGGCCATCGGCTTGCTGCTGGGCGCGCCGGCGAGGAGCACGATCTTGGCGAGGCCGGGGCGCGGGGAGTCGACCTCCAGCGGCACCCCGGACTGGTCGTGTGGGGAGGCGGCGGCCAGCGGCGCGGCAGCGAGGAGCAGGGCGAATAGAAAACGGGCAAGGCGCATCGGGGGAGCGTTCAGGCGAGGATATCGTGGACCACGCGGCCGTGGACGTCGGTGAGCCGGTAATCGCGGCCGTCGTGGCGGAAGGTGAGTTGCTCGTGGTTGAGGCCGAGCTGATGGAGGATGGTCGCGTGCAGGTCGTGCATGTGGACCTTGTTCTCGACCGCGAAGTGGCCGAACTCGTCGGTCTCGCCGTAGGCGAACCCGGGTTTGAAGCCGCCGCCGGCGAGGAGCACGGAGAAGCCGGTCGGGTTGTGGTCGCGGCCGGTGCCGTTGCGTTCGGCGTAGGGCGTGCGGCCGAACTCGCTGCCCCACCAAACGATCGTGTCCTCGAGGAGCCCGCGCGCCTTCAGGTCCGCGAGCAGGCCGGCGACCGGCTTGTCGACGCGGACGGCGTGGTCCAAGTGCTTGGGCATATTCGAATGCTGGTCCCAAGCGGGGTTGTTGGTGTTGTCGGAGTAGTTGACCTGGATGTAGCGGACCCCGGACTCGGCGAGGCGGCGGGCCATCAGGCACTGGCGGCCGTAGTCGTCGGTGGGTTCCTCGCCGATGCCGTAGAGGGCGAGCGTGGCGGCGGATTCGCGGCTGAGGTCGAGCGCGTCGGGGGCGTGGCTCTGGAGGCGCCAGGCCAGCTCGTAGGAGTGGGCGAGCGCCTCGAGCTCGCGGTCGCCGGGGCGGGCGCGGAGCTGGTCGCCGTTGAGGGCGCGGATCAGCTCGAACTGGCGGAGCTGCGCCGCGGGGGCGAGGTCCGGGTGGCGCACGTGGCGGAAGGCGGCCTCGGCGGCCTTCTGGCCGGAGCGCCCGAGGGCGGTGCCTTGGAACACGGCGGGGAGGAAGCCGCTGCCGTAGTTGCGCGGGCCGCCGTTGGCGAGGGTCGGGCTGAGGGAGACGAACGCGGGCAGGTTCTCGCTCTCAGCGCCGAGGCCGTACGTGACCCAGGAGCCCATCGAGGGGCGGAGCTGGTTGGTGGCGCCGGTATGGAGGAAGAGCGTGGCGGGGCCGTGGGCGACGCCCTCGGTGTGCATCGAGCGGACCACGCAGTAGTCGTCCGCGTGGCGGGCGAGGTGCGGGAAGAGTTCCGAAACCCAGCGTCCGCTCTGGCCGCGCTGGCGGAATTCCCAGAGGGGCTTCATCACGCGCCCGGTCGCCCCGGCGCCGGTCTTGGCGATCGCGCGCTGGTCGAGGAACTCGAGCATCCGCCCGTCGTTGGCGTAGAGGGCCGGCTTGTAGTCGAAGCTGTCGAGGTGGCTCACGCCGCCGCCCATGAAGAGGAAGATGACCCGCTTGGCGCGCGGGCGGTGGTGGCCGGGGCGCGGGGCGAGCGGGTTGGCGGGGCGGCCGGAGGTCTGCGCCGCGAGGCCGGCGAGGGCGAGGAAACCGAAGCCGCAGGCAAACCGGCTGAGGGCCTGCCGGCGGGAAAGGGAGAGGGGAGGATTCATCGGCGGGGTTATTCGAGGTACCGGAAATCAGCGCTGGCGAAGAGGGCCTGCACCAGCTGCGCCCACGCGGCGGCGGCCGGCTCGCCCGCCGGCACGCCGGCGAGGAAGCCGCGGGCGAGGGCCACCTCGCCCGCCCGCGGCGGCCGGCCGAGGATGAGGTGGCAGGCGTGCGCGAAACGCGCGTCGTCGTCGGCCGCGGCCGTGTCGCGCGCCAGGCGCCCGGCCGCGTGCCGCGCCTGCTCGATCACGAACGGGTGGTTCAGCAGGAAGAGCGCCTGCGGGGCCACCGTGGTCGCGTGGCGGCGGGCGAGCGGCGCGTTGATGTCCGCGAAGTCGAACGCCTCGAAGAGCTCCGGGCGCCGGTTGCGGAAGGCGGGGGTGTAGATGCTCCGGCGCAGGTCCGCGAAGACGAACCCGTACTCGCTCGCCGGCGGCGTCGCGCCGAAGTTCGACCCGCCCAACGCCGGGTCGAGCCGGCCGGCCGCCTGCAGCAGCGCGTCGCGGATCTCCTCCGCCTCGAGGCGCCGCCGCCGCGCGTGCGAGAGCAGCCGGTTCGCCGGGTCGCGTTCCGCCGCGCCCGGGGGTGGGACGGACGAGAGCTGGTAGACGCGGGAGAGCATAATCTCGCGCACGAGCGCCTTCACGGACCACCCGTTTGCGGTGAAACGCAGCGCAAGATGATCGAGCAGTTCTGGGTGCGTCGGCGCGTCGCCCGTCGTGCCAAAGTTGTCCACGGTCCGGACCAGCCCCTCGCCCAGCAGCCATGCCCAGATACGGTTGACGGTGACGCGGGACGTGAGCGGGTGCCCCGGGTCCGCGATCCAGTCCGCCAGCTCGCGGCGCCCGCTCTCGTCGGGCCGGAAGCGCGGGGCGTCGCCGCGGT
This sequence comes from Opitutaceae bacterium, assembly GCA_044370095.1. Lineage (GTDB taxonomy): Bacteria > Verrucomicrobiota > Verrucomicrobiia > Opitutales > Opitutaceae > ER46. The sequence continues at coordinate 4,779 of JBILWD010000193.1, forward strand.
GGGCGACGGCGAGGAAGCCGCGCGGCACCTTCGGCCCGAGGTTGCGGGCGATCCCACGCACGCGGATTTCGGTGTCTCCGATCTCTCCGGCGGCCTCGCGCACGCTCATCGCCAGCGGCCGCCGCGGGCCGGACGCGGCCAGCTGTTTCAGTTCGGCCTCCACCCGGCGCAGCTCGGCGGCGCGCTCTTCGGCTGCGGGGTCCGCGCGAGCCACCGGGGCCGCCGATCCCTCCCCACGCGCGTCGAGGGGCAGCAGCTGCAGGGCATCCACGATCACGAAACCGTCGGTGCCCTCGTTGGAGATCAGCACATAACCTTGGCCGTCCTTTTCGAAACGGAACTGGCCCAGCGACAAAAGGCGCTCGCCGGCGGGCGGAGCCGTGCGCTGGTTGACGGTGACCGTCGCCTCGCCGTCGGCGTGCAGGATCGTGACGGGGACATTGGAGGCGCGGTTGGCGGCGGCGGTGTAGGCGAGTCGCACCTCGTAGCGGCCGGACTGCGGCAAGGCGGGCGTGAAGGAGACGGTCTTCGCGCCCTTGCCCTCGTTCTCGTCGGTCAGGTAGCCCTCGCCCACGTAGCCGGGGGTGGTGCGGGAGGACTTCCAGGCGCCGACGACACGCGCCTGGCCCTCGTCGAGGACCAGGCCCGGGAGTTCGGCGGCAGCGACAGTGCGCGGATTCTTGCCGGCAGGGGCGCGGGCGGCGGCGCGGAGGCGGGCGGCTTTTTTCTCGAGGGCGGCGACCCGGGCCTCGTGCTCCGCGACCGCGCGCTCCTCGGCGGGCGGGAGCGGCAGCGGCGCGTCCACCCAGCGGGCCACGTTGTCGGTGTAGTTGTGCAGCGTGTGCGTCCCGCGGAGGATCCCGGCGAGGCCGTAGTAGTCGCGCAGGGTGACCGGGTCGAACTTGTGGTCGTGGCAGCGGGCGCAGCTGAGGGTCATGCCGAGGAACGCCTTGCCGAGGGTGTCGAGCTGCTCGTCGATGATGTCCATCCGCAGCTGGTCCTTGTTCTGCTCCTCGTAATTGGTGGGGCCGAGGGTGAGGAAGGCGGTGGCGGTGAGGCGGCGGGCGCGCTCGGCGGGATCGGCCGCGGGGAGGAGGTCGCCGGCGAGCTGCTCGCGGATGAACGCGTCGAACGGCAGGTCGCGGTTGACCGCGTCGATCACGTAATCGCGGTAGCGCCAGGCGTCCTTGAACAGGAGGGTGCGGCCGCCGCCGCTGGACTCGGCGAAGCGGGCGACGTCGAGCCAGCGGCGGCCCCAGCGCTCGCCGAACTGCGGGGCGGCGAGCATCGCGTCGACCTGGCGGGCGAAGGCGGCCGGGCTGGCGTCGCGGGCGAAGGCGGCGATCTGCTCCGGAGTGGGCGGGATGCCGAGGAGGTCGAAGGAGGCGCGGCGCAGAAGGGCCGCGGGGTCGGCGTCGGGCGCCGGCGTGAGGCCCTGCTCCGGCCAGCGGGCGGCGATGAACCGGTCGAGGTCCGAGCGGGCCCAGCCCGCGCGGTCGGGGGTAGGCACGGCGGCGGGCGCCGGGGCCACGAAGCTCCAGAAGCGGCGGCCTTCCTCGACGGTCATCGCTCGCCGGGCCGGGGTGGCGCCGGGGACGGGGGCAGGTTCGTCGGGCGCGGGGGCGCCGCGGCGAACCCATTCCTCGAGCAGGGCGACCTCCTCGCGGGGCAGCGCGGAGCGGGGCGGCATCGCCTCGAATTCGAGCTTGGTGTAACGGATCGCCTTGATCAGGGGGCTGTCGTCCGGGCGGCCGGGGAGCACGGCGGGGCCGGAGTCGCCCCCCACCAGCCAACCGGCCGGGTGGTCGAGGCGGAGGCCGGCCTTGACCTTGTGTTCCGCGGCGTGGCACTCGAGGCAGCGGGAGGCGAGGAGCGGCCGGATGTGCTTCTCGAAGAACTCGATCCCCGCCGGGTCCGCGGCGGCGGCGGGCGCGACGAACACGAGCAACGCGCAGGCACGCGCAAGGCGACGGAGGGAACCGGACGGGGGTATCACGGGGGGGCGGGGTGGCCGCGGCGGCGAGCAGCGGCGCTAGGAGCAAGGGGCAACGCCGCGGCGGAGGCAAGCGGGCAGATGCCGGCGAGGCGGGCCGCCGGCAGCCTCAGGGCTGCGGCGTCTTCTTCGCCGGCGGGCGGAGGCCCTGCGCGCTGACGACCTTCGGCTTGTCGATCTTCCGCGCCCCCGCCGGCAACGCGGCCGCGTCAAAGGCCGTCGCCGGCTCGGGCGCGAGTTCCTTGAGCAGCACCTGCTTCACGTAGGTGCGGTGCGGGGTCCCGGCGTGGAGCTGGATCGCGATCAACCCCGCGAGCGCCCGGTGCTTCTCATCGTGGTCGATGAACACCGAGGTCGTGCGACCGTTGACGCGGTGCTCGAGCCGGTTGCCCCGGGCGATGACGGTGAACTCGTTCCATTGGGACAGGTCGGCCGTCACCCGCGGGCG
>JBILWD010000194.1:0-7187 GCA_044370095.1 Opitutaceae bacterium
TTCTGGTCGCCGTGTTCGGCGAACGCGGCAAACACGCGCGCGCCGCCCTCGGGGTGGCCTCGCTCCCCGCCGGCGCGGTGGTCGAGATCGAGATGGTGGTCGAGGTGGACTGAGGCGGGCATGGGCTTCAGGCCTCCCGGCGGAGGAATTCACCCACCGCCGCGACCAGCGCGTCGACCTGCGCCGGCGAATTGCAGAGGTGCGTCGAGACGCGGAGCGCGTTGAGTTTTTCCTCCGTGACGGGACGGGCGCGGATGGACTTTTCGCGCAGCAGCAGGCCGAAAAGGCGGTCGTGCGGGATGCGCGCCGTGCGGAACGTCACCATCGCGGCGCGGAGGTCGGGGGCATCGGGGGACAGAACCTCGACGCCCGGCAGGGCGACAAGTCCGGCGTGGGCACGGGCGGCGAGCTGCCGCCCCCGCACCGCGATGCGGTCGCGACCGATTCGCTCCTGCAGCCGCATCGCCTCTGCTAGGCCGAGCGCGGCGGCCACGTTCCGCGTGCCGTACTCGTAGCGCACGGCCCCCGCGTTCAGGGCGAAGCGGCCGTTCGCGTCGAGGTCGCCGGAGTAGGCACCCACCAAAGGCGGCGCCAACTCCTCCTGCCGCGCGCGGCGCACGCAAAGGACGCCGGTCTCGAGCGGCCCGCCGATCCACTTGTGTCCGCTGACCGCGAGGGAGTCGCACCCCAGCGCGGCGAAGTCGACTGGCACCATCCCGGCGGACTGCGCCGCGTCGAGGTGGAACCAGATCCCGCGGGACCGGCAGAGGTCCGACACCGCGCGGGCCGGCAGGGTGATCCCGGTCGGCGCGGTGATGTGCGAGAGCTGGATGACGCGCGTCCGCGGGCCACAGAGCGCCGTGATGCGCTCGAGGTTGGCCACCGCGGAGCGGGCATCGGGCTCGAACGTGCGGACGACCACGCCACGCACCCGTGCCGCCTGCAGCCAGGCAAACGAGCCACCGGGGTGGGCATGGGTCTCAAAGATCACCTCGTCCCCCGCGCGCAAGGGCAGGCCGGCGGCGACGGTGGCGTTGGCCTCGGTGGCGTTGCGGACGAAGGCGACCTCGGCTGGATCCGCGCCGAGGAAACGGGCCACATCCGCCCGCGCGGCGGTAAACTGCGCGTGGCCGTGCTCAGCCTTGCCCTGAAGGCGGCGGGTGACCTCCGCGACGCGCTCGAGCACCGGCGTCGGGGTCGAGCCGAGTCCGCCGGTGTTGAAGTAGCTGAAGCCCGCTTCCAGCGGATAGAGGGCGCGCACCGCCTCCCAAAAAGGCTCCGGCTGCTCGGCGGCAAACTCCGGGAGCGCCGCGACCGCTTCCCGCGCGAGGCCGAGCCCGGCGGCCCCGAGGGCGGCGTGGCGAAGGAAGGAACGGCGGGGCAGGCTCATGCGCGGAGAAATTCGAACCGGTGGTCGAGCAGGAGATCGCCCCCGGCGGGGAGCGTCACGGGAGCGTCGGCGTGAAAGGCGAAGGCGGCGAGCGGGTTTTTCGTCCGCACGAACCACGGGATCGGCCCGGTGCGGCTCTCGAACCGGATCCGGGTCCGGCGCAGGGAACCATCGTGCTGGCACGACCACTCGAGCCACGGGGCCGGCACGCCGTGCACCTCCGCCTCACCCCGGCGCCCGCCCGGGCCGCTGACCCCGAGGGTGGCGTCGCCGTGCTCATCGAGGAGCTCGCGCGCGCCCCGAAACTGCAGGCCGGTGTAGTGGGAGCCCGCGAGGCCGCTCCCCGCATGGTAATTGGAGAGCACGAGCGGGCGGTCCGCCGCGTTCCACAGCCGGCTGGTCCAGTCGAGCGCCCAGCCGTCGGGCAACACGTCCGTGACGAGCACGCGTTCCTCGCGCAGGAGCACCTCGCCCGCGGGCGACCGCCATTCGACCGCCTCCTCCAGCCGCGCGGGACCGCGCGCCGCCCAGCCGGCGTGCACCTGCCGCCCCTGGTCCCCGCGCCACCGGTAGCCCTCGCCCGCCCGGTGGGACGGCCCGCCCCAGAAGTTGACGCCGTCCACCGCGGTGAGCGTGAGGCTGATCCCGTGGTGCCACGGGTGGTCGTTGGGACGGAAGTTGGTCAGGGGATCGCCGTCCGCGGAATAAACCGGGTGGAAATAAGGCCGCGGGGCCTCCTCCGCCGGGGTGGCCGGCGCGAAGACGTAGGTCCAGAGCGGGCGGCCATCGAGGCGCGCCACGAGGCGGTCCGCCTCCTCGGCCAGGACGAGGCTCGCGTTCACGGCGCCACCCCCTCGAGCGCGAAGGCGCCGCCCGCGAACGCCGCCTCCTCGCCGCCCGGCAAGCGCACGCGCACCGGCGTCGAGGCGGGGGCCTCTCCCTCGAGCAGGAACCGGCCGGCCTCGACGCGCCAAGCGACGCGCACCAGCCCCCGTGGGGTGCAGACGGCGCCGTGGGCCGACCCGAGGCCGCAACGCCGCGGCGTCACCCCGACGACCGCGAAGCCCGGGGCGAGGGGCTCCACCCCGAGGATACGGTTGAGGAACTCGAGCGCCGGATGCGCCGACCACGCGTGGCAGAGCGAGCGCCAGTAACTGTTTTCCTCCACGAAAGTGTCCAAGCCGAGCCCAGTCATCTCGTGCCACGGCCCGAGGTGGCGCGGCATCGTGTCGTAGGCGCCCATCCGCTCCAGCGCCCGGAAGCCAGCGTGCCACCAGAAGAAGGATCCCGGTGCCAACGCGGGATCGTGCGGGAAACGCGCGGCCAGCCGGCGCAGCTCCGCCTCGCCCGCGGCCCCGCAGAGCACCGCCCACGCGTTGCCGTACTGGCTGACCTCCGGCCCGCCGGGCCGGTCCTGGAACAGCCCTTCCTGCTCGGACCAGAACCGCGCCCGCACCGCGGCCCGTACCCGCGCCGCCTCGCGCTCGAGCCGCTCCGCCTCGTCGCTGCGCCCTGCGAGCCGACAGAGGTCCGCCGCCTCCGCCAAGCCCACGCCATACTGCGCGGAAATGATGCAGGTCGGCCCCACGTCCGCGCCCGGCACCACACCCCGCGGCCACCACGGGCACCAATCGGTGATGTTCCAGTAGGGCAGCCGCTCCGGCAACCCGTCCGCCCCCGCGTGCCGCGCAAACCAGTCGAGCACCGCCCGCACCCCGGGCAGCAACGCCGGCACCGCCGCGACATCCCCCGAGTGATACGCGTAGTCGCGAATCATCGTGATCCAGTGCAGGGACCACGACGGGATGACCTGCAGGAGCCGCGAGGGGTAACGGCTCTGGGTCAACCCGTCCGGGAGGCGCGACCAGTCGAAGTGATGCAGGGATTGGAGGGTCAACCGGTAGTCGCCGGCCGTGAGCATCCCCAGCCGGGAGGTGATCATCGTGTCCCCCGCGTACTGCATCTGCTCGTAGTAGGGGCAGTCCTCGAAGGTCTCGTGGGCGCAGAGTCGCATCGTCCGGACGGACGCCCGCCAGATGGCCTCCAGCGCCGGATCATCGCAGGCGAACTCGGCGCGCACCTGATAAGGATAGGCCGTGAAGCGGTGCGTGCAGCCAAGCAGGCGTAGGGGTTCCGCGCCCGTCCGCACCCGGAGGCCCACGTAACGGAAGGCCCGCCAGTGCAGCGGTTCGAACGCCTCCCGCCCGGTCCCGCCCGCGGGTTCCCAACGGTCGCTCCAGCCGCTCATCTTGCCCCGGCGGTCAAAGGTCCAGCCGGTGCTCTCATCCGCGTAATGGGAGGCCAGGTTCGCCAGCGATTGCCGCCGCCCGAGCAACTTCGCCCCGGGCGTGTCCCAGGGCAGCCGCAGCGCCTCCGCGTAGGTCAGGCGGACGTCCGCCCCGGCTCCCCCGCGGGATTCGAGCCGCGGGTAGGCGGTGGTGAGTACCCCCGCGTCCAAAATGACCTCCACCTCGCTGTGCGGCGGCACCTCCACGTCACCCGCGCCCGCGAGCAGGCGCCGCCACGCCGCTCCCGGATCGCCGCCGCCAGGCAGGAAGCCCTCCGCGAACCCCGCGGCCGCACCCTCCCCCAGCGCCGGGATCATCCGCTCGACCAACCCGTACGGACTGGCGGGATCCCGGCGGTCCTCGCGCCGCTCCGCCCGGTACAACAACGTGGCGGGCGCCCACGCCGCATCGTCGAATTCCGGGAGTTGCCAGCCACGCGGGACCAGCGCCTCCACCCGGTGCTCGTAATACCCTTGGTAGCCCTCGAAGGTCGTCCCGTCGTTCTGGAACCGGTGCGCGCGGTCCACGGCCACCCGCCAACGACCATCGGTGCTCCAGTCCCCGCCGTCGACCAACCAGCCCCCGGCGTAAGTCATCACCGAGCACGGCGCCCCCAGTTGCGTCGGGCGGTGCGCGACCCGCGACATATCGAGCACGAGCGCGGCCAGCACGTTCCGCCCGGCCCGCAGGTAGGGAGTCAGGTCGTGCGTATCGTAGAACTGATGGTTCACGTCCCCCTTGGCCGGCCCCCGCCCCACCAGCGCACCGTTGCACCACAACACGTAGCGGCTGTCGGCAGAGACGTGGATCCGGGCCGGCAGGTCACCGGGCCGCGCGGACTCCAGAGTCCGGCGGAAGAGGCGCACCTGGAAGTGCGACGGGCTGGCGTTCTCGGGCGCCGGGGCGGCGTGGGAACCCTCGGCGGACCAGATCCACTGGGCCTGGGCGGTGAACGGCAGGGGCATCGGCAGGGGAAGAGGGAGGGTCGGGACCGCGCGTGGCCGTCCCGAACGGCGCCGGGAATAAGCTCGCGCCTCCCTGAAACTCAACCACGGTTTTCATGAATTTTCCGCCGTGCCCGCCGCGTCTCCTCGCCTCGTCATTTGCGCCGCCACCTGGTCGCTGGCCGGCCATCCCCGCGGACGCCCCTGGAGCCCAGAACGACAGTTGCAAGAGATGCGCGCCGCCGGCTTCGACGGCGTCTGCACCTACGTGACCCCGGAGCTGCGCGCCCACGCCGACCGGCTCGGGCTCAAACTGATGAGCGGCTTTGACGCCCCCACCCTGCCCGTGGGCCTCGAACGCCTCCGCGCCCAAGCCGGACTCGGCGTCCGCTACATCAATATCCAACTGCTCCACCACGACACCCTGCTCGCCCCGGCGACCAAAGCCGCCGTCCGGCTAGCCCGGGAGGCGGAGCGGCTGGGGGTGGCGGTGCATTTCGAGACCCACCGGGACACCGCTACCGAGACGCCGGAAAAGTTTACCGCGCTCGCGCAGGCGTTCCGGCGCGCCACCGGCCGGCTGCTGCCCGTCACGTGGGACCACTCGCACTTCGCCGTGAGTAAGCACGTGCAGGCGCCCGACTACGCCGCCCGCCTGCTGGCGTGGCCCGCTCTGATCCAGGCCTCGCGGATGTTCCACCTCCGGCCGTTTAACAGCCAGCACTGCCAGATCCCGGTGACCGATGGGCGCGGGCGGCTGACGCCAGAGGCTGGCGATTACTTCCGGTTCGTCCGGCAGCTTTTCGCGTGCTGGCGGGCGGGGAAGACGGACCACGGGGAACTCTGGGTCTGCCCGGAGCTCGGGATGAGCCACGGCTATCATCTGAGCACCGACCGCCCCGCGTGGCCGGAGGCGGTCCGCGCGCGGCGGGAGATCCTCGCGGCGTGGCGCACGGCGGGGCGAGGCGCCTGAGGGAACGCCCCGGAATACCGCTTGACCGTCGTCAAGTGACATTTCAGCGTCGGCGCTGAAAATTTCAGGCCACCCCCACCCCGAAGTATGTTGATCACGGAGATCGCGAAGAAAGCGCGGGTCTCGCCCGCGACGGTCTCGCGGGCGATCAACCAGCCGCAGATTGTCGCGGCGGACAGTCTGGCACGGATCCGGTCGGTGATGGAGGCGAACAACTACGTGCCGGCGCCGCTGAGCCGGCGGCGCGGACCGAAGCCGCGGACGGCGGAGTTGCGGCAGATCGGCGTCTGGTTCGTGGGCGCGCGGCCCAACAATCCCAGCCTGAACTGGTTCCACGACCAGTTGCTGCACGCGCAATCGAACGATCCGCGCCTGCGGATCGACCTGCGGGTGTTGTTCTCGAACTCCCCCGAGGAGCTGCCGGCCGGCTGGAGCGGCGAGAAGCTCGACGGCCTGATCTTGCAGGGGGTGGAGCCGGCGCCGGCGGTGCTGGCGCGCCTGCGGGACCTGCCGCACGTGTGGTTTATGACGCGCCGGTCCGAGACCTATCCCGGCGACTACGTCGAGCCGGCGAACGAGGAGAACGGCCGGCTGGCGGCGGACCATCTGGCGGAGCAGGGCCATCGGACGGTGGCGGTGGTCAGCGCGGACCCGCATTACAGCGCGGTGGCGAAGCGGGTCGTAGCGTTCCAGCAGCGGGCGCGGGAGCTGGGGCTGAAGGTGCATTCCGTGCTGGGCCGGCCCAACCCTGCGGTGAGTTACTTGGAACTGATGCCCGCGCACGAGGAGAGCGAGACTCTGGTCGGCACCCTGCTGGCGGCGACCCCGCGGGCGACGGGACTCTACCTGCCGGTGGATCATTTCTGCGGCGCCTTCTTCCGCGCGCTGCGGGCGGCGGGGCAGCGGCCGGGCCCGGACTACACGGCGGTGATCGGCAACTACAACCCGATCGTCTACCACAACCTCGACCATTCCCCGGCGGCGATCGACATCAACCTCCCCACTCTGGTGAGAAAAGTTGTCGACCATCTGATCTGGAAGATCGAAAACCGGGGGGTGGTCGGCCGGATCGGCATTACCGTTTCCCCGACCCTCCGTCCCGCACCTCGCTGAAAGACCATTTTCTGATCCCCTGATCGGATTGCCAGACCACAACACAAAATCCCACCCATGAACAAACCAAGCCAACTCGCCAGGCGCAGCCTGACGACGACGCTGGCGGTCCTCAGCGCCGCTCCCCTTGCCTTCGGGCAGGCGGGCGACGCCGCGGCCCTCCGCCGGCTCCAGGAAGAAAACGCCGCGCTGCGCAAGCAGCTCGCTGAAGTGCAGGGCCGGCCCACCGCCGCCCCGGCCGCCGCCGCTCCCGCGGCCCGTCCGGCCGCCGCCGCTCCCGCCGCCGCTCCCGCCGCCGGTCTCCGGACCGACGAGGGCGTCACCGCCCTGAGCGCCTTCGAGGTCAAGTCCGAGCGCGACTACGGCTACCTCAAGACGAACGCGGCTACGGCCACGAAGATCAACATGGAGATCCAGAACATCCCCCTGCACCTGCAGGTGATCTCCCGGGAGTTCCTCGACGACACCAACGCGCGCTC
>JBILWD010000195.1:0-7186 GCA_044370095.1 Opitutaceae bacterium
CGATGCAGAGCTCGTCCGCGATGCGCTGGTGGTGCGGCAGCAGGTCGCTAATCCAGGTACCGTGCGCGCCGCAGCGGCGGCCCGGGCGGAGCGGGGGCACGACGGGATAGGCGGACTGGTTGCTGGTCATCCCCGTGAGCCGCTGGGAACCCTTCACGGACGGCGGAATCTCCTGGCCGGCGTGGGCGTGGAGCGCGGGCTTGTCGTCGAAGAGATCGACGTGGGAGAGGCCGCCGCTCTGGAAGAGGCAGAGGACGCGTTTCGCGCGGGGCTTAAAGTGCGGGAGCCCGGGCTGGCCGCGGGTGGCGGCGCTGAGGGACTCGGTGAGGAGGGTGCCGAGGGCGAGCCCGCCGATCCCGCGGGCGGAGCGGCCGAGGAAGGTGCGGCGGGTGAGGTGATGGAGCAGTTCGGCTTCGGCGGCGTGCATCGGTGGGAGGGGGCGGGACGGAGGGAGACGGAAGACGGAGGACGGGAGACGGAGGGACGGAGGGACGGAGAGAGGGAGAGAGGGCTCATGCGCTCCATCTCTCCATCACATTCAGTTTCGCGTGATGGCCTCGCTGAGGTTGAGGACGAGCGTCGCGACTTGCGCCCACGCGGCGTGCTCCGGGGCGGGGAAGCCCGCATCGCGGGGGGACTCGCCGGCGGAGAGGAAGGCGGCCGCCGCCGCGGGATCGCGGGTGTAGCGCGCCCGTTCCCGCGCGAGGGTACCCCGCAGAACGGCGAGTTCAGCGGCGGCCGGCGGGCGCGAGACGCCCTCCGCGAACAGCCAGCGCAGGCGGGCGTCGTCCGCGCGTTCCGGGTGCCGCAGCGCACGCTCAGCGAACGCGCGGGAAGCCTCGACGAACTGCACGTCGTTGAGCAGCACCAGCGCCTGCAGCGGCGTCGTGGTGGCGCCGCGCTCGATCGTGCAGACCTCGCGGTTCGGCGCGTCAAAGGCGGCAAGCGACGGCGGCGGCGCGGTGCGTTTCCAGTAAGTATAGAGCGAGCGGCGGTAGAGTTTCTCGCCGTGATCCTGGACGAACACCTGCGCGGTCGCGGGCGTGCTCCCGTAATGGCTGACCTCGCGCCAGAGGTCGAAGGGCAGGTACGGGTTGACGCTCGGGCCTCCGACGCGCGGCACCAGCAGGCCACTCACGCGCAGCGCGTGGTCGCGGATGAACTCGGCGCCGAGACGAAACCGGGGGCCGCGCGCGAGGAGCCGGTTCCGGGGATCCCGCTCCAATTGCTCCGGCGTGGCGGCGGCTGATTGGCGATAGGTCTCACTCGTGACCAGAAGGGTGAGGAGACGCTTCACGTCCCAGCCGGAAGTGATGAAGTCGAGCGCCAGCCAGTCGAGCAGCTCGGGATGGCTGGGGAACTCGCCCTGCGTGCCGAAATCGGCCGGGGTGGCGACGAGGCCCGTGCCGAACAAGAGGCGCCAGAGCCGGTTCACCGCGACGCGCGCGGTGAGCGGATGCCCCGGCATCACGACCCATTGCGCAAGCCCAAGGCGGTCCTCCGCGGCGCCGGGCGGAGGCGGGGGCAGGAACGCGGGCGTGCCAGCCGTCACCACCTCGGTGGGCTGCGCGTAGTCGCCGCGGTGCAGGATTCGCGTCTCTCGTGGCTTGTCCGCGACCGCCATCACCATCGTGGAGAAGGGCTCCGTGAGGCTCGCGAGCCGATCTTCGAGGTTCGCCAACTCCACGCGCCGCGGGGCGAGCTCCGCGGCGTAACGGGCCACGTGGGTCCAGAGCACGGCCGCGACGGCTGGGTCTTCCCCGTCCCCTGACCGCTCGAGCGCGGCGACCACCGCGGCCGGCAGGTCGGTACCGTCGTCTGTACCAGTTGTGACGAACAGCTCGACCCGCTCCGGCAGCAGCGAGCGGCCCGCGCCGAAGTTGAGCTGCACGTTGAGGAACGGGGTCTCCGCCGGCCGCAGCGGGCGGGCGAGGGTCGCGGTGAGGTGCACGGGGCCGGTGGCCGCGAGGTCGGGTGACCAGCCGGCGTCGTTGCGTGGGTCGAGGCAGCCCGCGGGCGGGTGCGCGGGATCCCACGAGCTCGCCGTGACCCCCGCGAGGGCGCGCAGTTGGTGCAGGTCAATCTGGTCGCCAGGCACCGCGCCGGCCGACACCGCCAGCGCGGTCAGGCGGAACGTGCCCTTGAACTCCTCCGCGGGCGTGGCGGACTTACCCTTGCCCTTAGCCTTGGCGGCCGGGGCGGCGCGCGTCACCGGTCCGCGGCCCCAGCCGCCGCCCGGCAGGTCCGGCGAGGGCGGGACGACCACGCGTACGCCGGTGACGGGGCCGGGGACGCCGGAGAGGTCTACCGCGATATCGATGGCCGCGAGATCGCCGGCCTGCCGGATCACCACGACGCGCCCGTGCTCGACGTCGAGGTCGGAGCGGTTCGGCGTCGAAACCTGCCGGACCTTGACCGGATGGAGCGCGAAGCCCTCGCCGCGACGCACGAGGCGGGCGCGTTCCCGGGCGGCCCAAGCCCGCAGCACGGCAGGGTCGGGGCGCGCCAGGGAATCCCGCAGGGTGGCGATGCGGGCGCGCACTTCCGCCTCTTCCCCGGTGCGGAGAACCGTGCGGAGGGAGCGGGCGGGGCCGGCGTTCACCCCGGCGTTGCCGTCGAGGCCGCGGTCGCCGAGGCGGTTGTAGTAGGCGAAGAGCCGGTAGTAATCGCGGGCCGAGACCGGGTCGTACTTGTGGTCGTGGCACTGCGCGCAGGCGAGCGTGAGCCCGAGCACGGCCTCGCCGAGGGTCTTCACGCGGTCGGCGTTGTAGTTGACGAGGTTCTCCTCGGGGATCGTCCCACCCTCGTGGGTCGTCATATTATTCCGCTGGAACCCGGAGGCGATCAGCTGGCCGTCCGTCGCGTCGGGTAGCTGGTCACCGGCCAGCTGTTCCACGAGGAAGCGATCGTACGGGAGGTTGTCGTTGAAGGCCTGGATGACCCAATCGCGCCAGAGCCACTGGTGCCGGCCGCCGTCGATGGAAAACCCGTTGGTGTCGGCGTAGCGGGCGGCGTCCAGCCAGTCGACCGCCAGGCGTTCGCCGAAGTGGGGGCTCGCGAGGAGGCGAGTAACGAGCCGCTCGTAGGCACGCGGGTCGCGGTCGGCCGCGAAGGCCTCAGCCTCGGTGGCGGAAGGGGGCAGGCCGGTAAGGTCGAGGCTGACGCGGCGGATGAGCGCGCGGGCGTCGGCAGCGGGCGCGGGGGTGAGCCCTTCCTGGCGCAGGCGAGCGCGGACAAAGGCGTCGACCGGGTGCGCGGCCCCGGCTGGCACGGACGTGGCGCGCGGAGGCACGAAGGCCCAATGCTCTGCGTAGGGAGCGCCGGCCTCGATCCAGGCGCGGAGCGTTTCGCGCTGGGCGGCGGTGAGGGTCTTGTGGGCCTCGGGCGGCGGCATCACTTCGTCGGCGTGGGGGCTGATGATGCGCTGCCAGACTTCGCTGCCGGCGGCGTCGCCGGGCTTGATCGCGGGGCCGTTGGCGCGCGGTGCGAGGGCCTCGGCGGCCACGTCGAGGCGGAGCTTAGCCTTGCGGCCGGCTTCGTCGAAGCCGTGGCAGGCGAAACAGTTCTCGGCCAAAATCGGCTTCACGTCGCGGTTGTAGTCCAGCGCGGCGGCCGCGGCGGTCGTAACGGCGGCGAGCGGAAGGGCGAGCAGGAGGCCGGTTAACCGGCGAGCAGGGCGGGGAGGCACGGGGTACGGTTTCACCAGCGGAAGAAGCGGTAGGGATCGTCCCACTCCTCGGGGACGTCGAGATAGAGCCCGCGCAACCAGCGTTTGTCCACCGCGGGCGACGCGACTGGGCGGGCAAGGTGCTCCAGCAAGGGCGTGCGGGCCTCGGCGCCGAGATTGGCGAGCAGCCGGGAGGTGGCGTAGGCGTGGCGACGGAAGTTGGCGCGGAACTGCTGGAGGCGCCGGGCGTCGCCCCACGGGACGAGTTGCAGCAGCGCGACCCGGTCGCTGGCGGCAGCCGCGACCACGCCCCGCGCGAAGGCGGCGCCGGAAACCACCAACGGTGCAAGCCGGGGATCGCGGTCGTGCAGGTCCGCGGGCCCGATCCCCGCGAAGGGTGAACCCGCCGGGAAAGGCGCGAGGGCCGGAGCGAGCAGTTCCCCGTTCTCCAGCTTCAGGCCGGGCACCGGTAGGACGAGCGCGTCGGCGGGACCGAGGCCGAGGCCCGCGATGCGGCCGCCCGCCTGCAGGAAACGACCGAGATCCGCCGCGCCGCCGCGAAGGGCACTACCCGCGCCCGGACCAAGCACGAGCAGGCGGTCACCCGGGAGCGACCCTCCGCGGTAGGAAGACACGTTAAAGCCCGCCGCCTCCAAGTGCCGGCGGCCCTCGTCCGAACCGGAGTACGCCACCGCTCGCCGCGGGGCCGGGCGCCACGCCGTGACGTGGGCCACCAACTGGGCGGCGAACCGCTCCGCGGCCGGTTCCGCCTCGGTGCGGCCGGACACATCGAGTTGGCAAAAGACGACGAGGCCGTTGCCCTCGCGGTACTCGAGCAACGCCGCGTACTGCAGGCCGAAGCCGCCGTCGACCACCGGTAGGAAATCCCCTCGCGCCGGCTTCTCGATCACCACCGAGGCGACGTTCCCGCGGTTGCCGGCGCGCCAGCCGCGGGTGGTGGTCAGGCCAGCCCAGGTCACGGTCGGTCCGACGCCAGCCTTGAGCACCGGATCCAGCCGCGGCGGCAGGAGCGTCGCTTCGCCCCGCCAAGAAACGAGATGCTCGGCGGCGAGGCCGGCCAGCGCCGCGTGCCCAGCAACGCGCGGGAAAACCTGGCGTAGGCCGGGCGTCGCCACGCGGAAGCCAAAGCGGCCTTCCAGCACCTCGGCGCTCTGCTCGAAGCAGAGTACCTTCAACCCGCGGCGCACCCGCGTGAAATCCGGCGTCTCCCCCACCAGCCCGATCGCCTCCCGGCCGATCACCAGGACGTCGATCTCCTCGAGCGACGCGCGCGGCGTCAGCGTCCGGAAGGGCACGCCAATCCGGCGAAGGAGCGCTGCCGTGTGGCCTTTGGGATCCAGTAGGCCGATGCGCGCGGCCGGCGTCGTCGGCGGCGAGGCGGGCGCCGCGGCGAGCACCTCGAAGGATAGCGCGTCTTCCTGCGTCTCGCCCCCTGGCAGGCGCGCCCGCAAAGTGAGGGTACGCCGGCCGAGCGGAAGGTCAGCCGGCAGAGCCAGCCGCACCGGCACCCGGACCTGGCCACCGGGCGGGACCTCAACGGTGTTCGCGCCCGCCACGCTCCCGGGCAGCTCAGCGGACCACGTGAGCTCGGCGCGCACCGGGGTCCGCCCGTTGTTGAACACCACGGCCTGCTTCTCGACCACCTCGCCGGCCGTGAAGACGTGATCGCGGCTGGTGGGCGCGCCCGGCTTACCCGCGAGGCACGCGAGCACGGGACGCAGGCCGCGCAGGAAGGCCTGCCCGGCCTCGGTCGGCTCCCAGTCCTCCCAGGTGTAGGCGAGGTCGGGGCGCTCGAAGCGGTCGCCGGCATAATCCGGGCTGTAGCCCGGGCGCTGCAGGCGGTCCCACGCAACCGGTAGCGGCCGGTGTTGCCGCTCGGCCTGCGGGCGGATGCGCCAGTAGAGGCCCCACTCCCACGGGGTGACCGCGGAAACACCGTGCAGGCGGAACGCGGGCCAATTCTCCCGGTGGTACTGCGCTAGGATCGGGTCGCGCTCACGGAGCTCCCGCGCATTGACCGGCGTCGGGTAATCCCAGCGGTGCCAGACCTGGCCGGCCTTCAGGCGCGCGGCCTCCCAGCGGAGATTATCGCGCTCGCGTCCCGAGATGGGAAAGGCGGCGTCGCCGAGGAACTGCGCGTTCCACTCGGCAAGCGCGAAGTGCCACGGCACGCGGGCCGAGCCGAAGTCGCGCCGGCCCTGGTAAAAGCCGCGGTAGAGCGTCCAATCCCAGGAGAACGGCGCCGCGTACTCGCAGAGGAACAGGGGCTTCACGCCGCGCGCAGCCCAGCCCGCGAACCAGTCCGAGAGCTCCTGGGGCGGTGCAAAGTTCGCGTAGAAGTTCACCGTGTGCAGCGCGCCGAGGTTACCCGCGGCGTGGTGATAAAGGACGCGCGACTCATCCAACTGGCGGACCACCGCCTCCGCGCGCAGGGCCAGTGAGGCGTTGTGGCGCGACCACGGCTCCCGCAGGTCGCCCTGACCGAGCACGCGATCGGGATCCATATCGCCGATATAGCCCGCCGCGTTATGGCTTAGCGCGTAGGCGACCACGGAGGGATGGTTCTGCGCGCGGCGGACATAGCGCTCGGCGTGTTCGGCGTAGCCCGCGGGGACGCCAGAACCGCCCCACTCGTAGTGCGAGAAATGCGGCTGCGAGAACGCGACCAGAATGCCGACGTCGTCCGCCGCGCGCAGCACCTCCGCGAAACTCAGGTGGGCGCCGGGCTCGCAGCCGTAGTTGTGGGTATAGACGAAGTTGAAGCCGATGCGGCGCAGGCGCCGGAAGGTCTCGCGCGCGCCCTCGTAGGAGGCCCAGACCGTGCTGACCTGTGCGTTGTCCAGCGTGGTGGCGAAGAGCTGGAGGCGCGTGCCGTTGAGCACGAAGTCGCGGCCCTCGGTCCAGAACTCACGGAAGCCGAAGCGGACGGGCAGGGCCTCGTCGAGCGCCGTCCCGTCCTCCGCGACGAGCGTGCAGACGAGGTCGTGGAGGTGATCCGGCGTGTGCAGGTCCCACGCCAGCTCGGGGCGCCAGCGCTCGACGAACGCCAGCCGGCCCCGACGCACCTCGCGGCCGACGAACACCGGGCTGCGCCAGCGGTGTAGCTCAGCGCCCGCGCGCGCCACCCGTACCTCGACGCGGTAGCGGCGCGCGGGCTCGAGCCCCTCGAGGCCGACCTCGACGCGGGTCTCACCGCGCCGCCACGACGGGTCGACCTTGACGTCCGCCAACCGGGCGCCTGCGGGCTGGCCGACGAGAAACAAGTCCCCGCAGAGGCCGCGGCGCTCGACGCGGCCCTTGATGGTACGCGCCTGATTGCTGTCGGAGTACGAGACGAGGACCGCGCGTAGCGGCATCGCCGAGACCTGGAGGCTCAGGCGGTGGGTGCTGCCGGGGCGGCAGTGCGCGCCAACGTCGAGTTCCCCCCCGGGGTAACGGAGCTCGCCCACGCGGCGGCCGTCGATCCACACGACCGCGAGCGAGCTCCGTTACCCCGGG
>JBILWD010000196.1:0-7176 GCA_044370095.1 Opitutaceae bacterium
TCCGCGCTCTTTCCCAATCAACGGGGTGGTAGCTCAGCTGGTTAGAGCGTCTGCCTGTCACGCAGAAGGTCGCGGGTTCGAGTCCCGTCCATCCCGCCAGTTTTTCGGAAACGCCGATCCCTTCCAGGTCGGCGTTTTTCTTTTCCCCGGCCCGCCCACGAGCCGCCGGAACGCCACCACCGCACGCTCACTGCCCAAGCACAAACGCCAGCAGGTCGAGGAAATCGCGTTCGGGCAGCGAGGTCTCGAAGCCGGCCGGCATCGCCGACGCGCCCGTCGGCTCAAACCGCGCGATCTCCCCGCTCGCGATCCTAAAATCCCGCCCGGTCGCGGGGTCCGCCAAGGTTACCCCCGCCGGGTCCCGCCGCGGGTTGAAGCCGGACCGCACCTCGCCGTCGCGCAGGGTCACGGAGGCCAGCCGGAACAGCGGATCCACGTTCCGGCCCGGGTCCAAAATATCCTCCACCACCCGCCCCAACCCGCGCGCCGCCAAGCCGTCCAGATTCGGCCCCACGTTCCCGCCGACGTCGCCGCGGCGGTGGCAGGCCGCACAGTGGGCCACGAATACCTCCGCCCCCCGCCGCGGATCGCGTTTCGCCTCCCCGTAGGCCCCGATCCGGGCGGCAATCACGGCGTCGAGACGCGCATCCTCGCCCGGCAAGTCGCGGGTGAGCTCCGCGACCCGCCCCCGGACCCCCGCGGCCCGCTTTGCCAGGGCCGGCGCCACCCGCCCGTGACGCAGCAGGCTCGCCGGGGCCCGGCTCTCGCCCACCAACGCGACCAAGGTGGATGCTCCGTCCTCCGACTGCGCCAAGGCTCCCGCCACGAGGATCGCCAACTCGGTGCCGGCAGCGGGCAGCGCCGCGGCCAACGCCCGCCGGGCGACCGCACCGGCGGGAAACTTCGCGAGCCGCTCCGCCGCGGCACGTCGCACGCCCAGACCGGCCTCCGAATTCAGGATCCGCGCCAGCGCCGCCTCCCCTTCCGCATCCACCTCAAAGGCCTCCAGCGCGGCCTGCCGCAGCGCCGCCGGGGTCCGGGGATCCAGCGCGCGCGCCCGCAACGGCGCGTTCTTGGGCGGCAACGCGAGCGGCTTGAGGGCCTGCGCCCCGCGGCGGGCCACCGCGACGTCCTCGGCGGCAAGCGCCGCCAATAACGTGCGCTCCAGCCAACCGGAGACCGCGGTCGGCCAGTTCCCGAGCTCCTTGCCCGCGGCCTCCGCGAGCCCCTCGGCCAACGCCAGCCGCTGCTCCAGCGGCGCGCCCTCCAGCTTGCCAATCAGAAGCTCCACCGCGGAGGCCCGGCCCGGCCCCAGCTGCCGCACCGCGTGGCGCGCGAACTCCCCCGCGCGCGGCCCGGACACCCCCACCCGTTCCAAATGCGCGAGCAGGAACTCCGCCGCCGCCGGCGTCGCCACCGCGACCGCCACGTCGGCCAGCCGGACGGCATCCTCGGGACGATCTTCCGCCAACTCGGTCAAACGCGCGATCGGGGCCGCGGCGACGTGCGCCTTGAGCGCCAGGCGCAGCCCGTAGACCAGCAGCGGGTCCGAGTCGGGCGCGCGGGCGAGCATCGAGAGAAGCAAGGGCGTCTGCCACGGCTGGGGATGCCGCGCGAACAGGTCCGCCACCGCCCGCCAGACGTGTCCGGGCCCCACCCGGGCGAGCAGCGGGCGAAAGACTTCGACCGCCGCCGGGCCCGGCGGAGCGCGAAGGAGCATCGCGCGCAGGCTGGCAAGCGCGGCCTCGTCATCCGCGGTGCGGGCCGCCTCGAGCGTCGCCAAAAGCGGCGCCTCCTCGGACCCGCCCAACCGCTCCCGCAATAATGTCACCGGCAGCACCGCTCCCGCCGGGAGGGGCGCCGGCGTCGCCGCGAGGGCCGCGCGCACCTCCGCCGGGGCGACGCGACCCGCCAGCTCGTTCGCAGCCACCATCCGAACGGCCAGATTCGGATCCCGCAGGGCGGCGACCAGCCCCGGCGCGGCAGCTTGCGCGAGGTCAGGCAACGTGGGCGGCGGCACCGTAGCGTCCTCGCCCCGCCAGTACACCCGCCAGATCCGGCCGTGCGTCCGGTTCCGCGCGGGATGCGTCAGCGGCACCTCGTAGTGGCCGATGATGGGGTTGTAGAAATCCGCGATCCAGAGCGCGCCGTCGGGGCCCAGCACAACCTGCACCGGCCGGAAGGCGGGATCGTCGCAGGTCAGGAAGTCGGCCTGCCGGACCGCCTTCGGCGTCGACCCCGTCCAATCCAAGCGGGCGCGATTGAGGCGCCGCGTGACCGGATTCCCGTTAAACACGTTGCCCCGGTACTCCTCCGGGAACTGGGTGGCGGCGTAGACCGCGACGCCGGCGATCGCGCTCGAGCCGTGACTGTCCTGCGTGATGGACGGGGCGAAGCCGAGGCCGTCGTGCTGGCGGTTGATGCCCTCGTAATACCCGCCGCGCAGCAGCAGGTAGACCGGCTTGGAATGCGAATCCGCGGTGTACACGTCGCCCCGGGCGTCGAACGCGAGGCCGAAGGGATTGGTCTGCCCGTGGGCCCACGGTTCCAAGCGCGAACCATCCACCCGGAACCGGAACGTGTTGCCGCTCTCCAGCTTGGTCACGCGGTCGGAGAGGTCCCGGATCTCGCTGCGGTTCGCGAAGCCGTGGGTGGCATAGATCCAGCCGTCCAGCCACGGCGTGAAACTGGACGCCATGCCGTGGGTGTCCTTAAACCCGAAGCCCGAATAGAGCAGTTCCCGGCGGTCGGCGCGCCCGTCGCCATCGGTGTCCTCGAGCCGCCAGATGCCAGGGATCGAATGCACGATGACGGCGTCGCCGCGCGACCCCGGCGCCCGGGGCAGCGGCGTCACGCCCACCGGGATGTTGAGGCCGTCGGCAAACACCTCCGCCCGGCCGGCGCGGCCAGTTACCGGGTCAAATGCGGAAAGGACGATCAGCTGGTCACGGGCCTGCGTCTCCGGCTCCGGCGGCCGCACCAGCCCGCGGAACGCGAGGTGGTTATCCTCCCAGTCGCGCGTGAAGTCCGCGATCGGCCGGCCAAGGGCGTCCGTCCGCGCCGGCCACGGGTAATGCCGCGTGGTGGTCACCCACAGCCGGCCGGCAGCGTCGAAGGCGAGATTGAGGGGCTTACCCAGGTCCGGCTCCGCCGCGACGAGCTGGATCGCGAAGCCCGGTGGGAGGTGAAACAGGGCGAGCTGATCGACGGCGGGACGAGGCCGGGCGTCCGGCGCGTCCCCGCGCTGGGCCACCAGCGGGGCCACGACAGCAAGAGCGCTTAACAAACAGGCGGCGGGACACAGGCGGCGGCAGGGGGGCATTGGAGACTCGGGAAACCGGCGTCGCGGTGAAGGGACACGTCCGCCCACCCGAGGTCAACGCCGGCCGGGGTAGCGGTCGCCGCGGCTCAGCCGTAGGCGCGGACCTCGCAGATCCGCGCGTGATCCAGGCCGTTCGTGGCCGTCAGTTACCGCGTCACCGGCGCGACCTCGTTCAACACGGCCCAGGGCCGGCCAAACTTCATTAACCGACACGCGGAGCCAACCACCTGGACCTTCAGCGTCAGGACGCGCCTCTGACCGGAGCTCGGTGGATCAGGAAGGCTGAGCCGGCACCGCGGCCGGCGCAACCGGCGCCACGCGCAAGACCAGCACCTTGTCCACCCGGTGGCGATCCATGTCGACCACCTCGCAGCGCCAGCCGCTCCACTCGAAGGCCTCGCTCACCCGCGGGATGCGCCCGAGCCGGTCGAGCACGAAACCGCCCACGGTTTCGAAGCTGTCCGCCGCCTCGCCGGGCAGCTCCGGCAACGCGAGCCGGGCCCGGAAGTCCTTCACGGTCATGCTGCCGTCCACCAGCCAGGAGCCATCCTCGCGCTGCGTCGCCTCGGGCGCGCGCCGATCCCCTGGCTCCGGCAGATCGCCGACGATCGACTCCATCACGTCGATGAGGGTCACGAGCCCCTGCACGCTGCCGAACTCATCCGTCACCAGGGCTTGGTGCTTGCCCGTCTTCTTGAACGACTCCAACAGCTGGATCGCGTTGATCGAGATGGGCACGAACAGCGGCGCCTGGAGGTGATGGCGGATGCTGTTTGGCACCCCGGCCGCGGCGTTGGCCCACAACGCCTTCACGCTGACCATCCCGAGCACGTTATCCCGGGTGCCCTCATAGACGGGGAAGAGCGAATGGCCGCTCGCGACAATCTTGCGCCAGTTCACCTCGTCCGTGTCGTCGACATCTAGCCACACGATGCGTGTGCGGCGCGTCATGATTTCCGTGACTGGCCGTTCATCGAGGCGGAGCACGCCCTCAACCATCGCCCGTTCCGCCCGGTGGAAGACGCCCGCGCTGGCCCCCTGCTCGATCATATGCGTGACCTCCTCCGCGGAAGGCGGGGCGTCGACCTCGCGGCCTAACCCGAACGCCTTCAGCACGAGGTTGGTCGAGACCGTGAGCAGCCAGACAAACGGGGCGGCGAGGCGCGCGAGGCCCGTCATCGGCCGGGCCACCAGCATCGCGCGGCCCTCCGGGTTGCTCAAGGCGACCCGCTTCGGCACGAGCTCACCGATGACGAGGGAAAAGTACGTGATGGCTCCGACCACGAGGAGGATCGCGATGGGCTCCGCGTAGGGAGCGAGGGCGGGGACGCGGGCCACCAACGGGGCCAGCTTGCCCGAGAGGGTCACGCCGCCCAAGGCGCCCGCCAGGATGCCGACCAGGGTGATGCCGATCTGCACCGTCGACAGGAAGCGCTCCGGGGCCTGGGCCAACGCCAAAGCCGCCCGGGCGCGCGCCGAACCCTCGTCCGCCAGCTTCTTCAACCGCCCCTTGCGCGAGGAAACGATGGCGATCTCCGCCATCGCAAACACGCCATTTAGCAGCAACAGCAGGAAAAGGATCAGGATTTCGACTAGGAAGTGCATCAGGAGGGCAGGCCCGCGATCGGGCGGATCGCGATTAGACCGCTGATCCGAAAAGGTTTACAACCCGAATAGGGCGGCGGGCGCACGGCGGAAGCTGATGGATGGACCATGCTTGTCAAACGAGCTCCCCCGGCTTCACGGCCGGGCGAGGAAGGCTTCCAGCCCCGCCAGATCGTCGGCACCGATCACGTCCACGCCGGCGGCACGCAGCTCGCGCCAGGCCGCGGGGCTGTCGGGCACATTCCAAAAGCGAAGCCGACGGCCGCGCGCCTGCGCCCGCCCGACCCAATCGCCGAGGTTGCTCCGCACCTCGTCCGGCATCGGGCCCGTCCAATGCCAAGGGGAGAAGGTGCGCCAGTTCTCGCTGATCCACGGGATGAGCGTCGCCGGCAGTTCGGAATCAAGATGCACCCGGCGGCCATCCATCGCCGCCCACCGCCGCGGCGCCGCGCGCAACGCCGCCTCATCGCGGTTGCCGGACAGGATGACCGTCACCGCCCGCCGAATCTCCCGACCCTCGACGAACTCGGTCAGCATCTCCGCGTAGTCCGCCAGGGCAGCCGCGACCGCCACGTAGGTGGGCGTCGCCGCGGATTTGACATCCACCAGCAGCACAAAGCCTGGGCGCCCCGCGTGCACCGCGCCTCCCCCCGCGCGCACCCGCGCCCGGAGCGGCTCGAGGTACAGCGTCCGCAGATCGCGGCCCGGGCGGACGTCCCGGCGGTCGTGCGCGACCAGCAATTCACCGTCCACCAACCACACGTCCGCCTCCACGCTGTCGAAGCCGCGGTCGAGGGCGTCGAGCAGCGGGCGCGGATGCTCGTAATCGTTGTGCGCGTGGGCCAGCGGAAGGCGGGGCTCCGCCGCGAACGCGAACCAACCGAGGAATACGGCGAGGACCACGAAGAGACGCGGAGGCATGACTCAAGATTGGGGCGCGGCGGACGGCGGCGGCAAGTCCAGCCCGAATTCCCTTGAGGCGAGGCCGCGGCGAAAGGGATGCTCACGCCCCCTTCCGGGCGCCCCAATGTCCTCCCCTGCTCCGCTCTCCCTCTCCGACCGGTTCGCTGCCCGGTTCGGCACCACCCCCGCCGTCCGCGTGCGCGCTCCCGGCCGGGTGAACCTGATCGGCGAGCACGTGGACTACGTCGGCGGCCTCGTGCTGCCCGTCGCGATCGACCGGGCGATCCAAGCCGCGGCCGCGCCCAACGGCACGGGCCGGTTGCGCCTGGTCTCCGAGGCCCCGGGCGTCGCACCGGTCGAGGTGTCCGTCGACGCACTGGGTCCGCGCTCGGGCGCGGAGCACTGGCTGAACTACGTGCTGGGCGTGCTCGCGCAGTACCGGGAACGGGGCTGGAGCGTGCCCGGCCTCGACGTGCTCTTTACCGGTGACCTGCCGCTCGGCGCGGGGCTCAGCAGCAGCGCGGCGCTGGAGACCGCCACGGCGCTCCTCCTAGAGGGTGTGAGCGGGCGCGGTCTGGACCCCATCGAGCGGGCGCGGCTCTGCCAGCAGGCGGAGCACCGGCACGCGGGCGTCCCGTGCGGCCTGATGGACCAGCTGGCCGTCGGCGCCGGCCGCACGGGACAAGCCCTGCTCATCGATTGCCGCGACCTCCGGGTGACCCCGGTACCGCTGCCGCCTGACTGGTCGATCGTCGTGGCGGACACCCGCGTGAAGCACGCCCTCGCCGACGGGGAATACCGCCGCCGCCGCGAGGATTGCGAGGCGGCGGCACGCGCGCTGGGCGTTCCCACGCTGCGCGACGCGAGCCTAGAGCTGCTGGCGGCAAACACCGCCAAGCTCGATGAACGCCTCGCGCGGCGCTCGCGGCACGCCGTGACCGAGATCGCACGCGTCCCGGCATTCGTAGCCGCCGCGGCGGCCGGCGATGCGGCCGCGGCCGGGGTGTTGCTGCGCGCGAGCCACGTTTCTCTGCGCGATGACTTCGAAGTGAGCTGCCCCGAGCTGGACGCCCTAGCGGAGGCGGCTTGGCGGGCCGGCGCGGAGCTTGGCGTGATCGGCGCGCGGATGACCGGCGGCGGCTTCGGCGGCGCGACGGTCACCCTGGTCCGCCGGGGACGGGAAGCGGAGCTCGCGCGGCATCTGGAGGTCGACTTTACCGGCCGCTTCGGCCACACCCCCTCGATCTTCGTCACCCGCCCCGCGGGCGCGGCGGAGATCCTACCCCCGGACCACCCCGCTCAATGACCCTGCTCACGTTCCTGTTCTTCACCGGCCTCGTCGGGTT
>JBILWD010000023.1:0-20600 GCA_044370095.1 Opitutaceae bacterium
CGATCCCCGGCAAATCCTCCGGATCCCGCCCGAGCAGCGCCGGGCCCAAGTGTAAGTCGAGCGTCGTCCGCACGGTCTCCACCGTCTCGTAACTCCACGTCGGCGATGGCACCGCCTGCCCCCAGCCGCAAAGGCCGTCCTCCGCCGTTAGCCGCAGCACCACGGTGTCGCGCGTCGGCCCCTGGCCGCTTCGGGACGGGAGGTACTTGAACGCCCCCGTGACCGGATAACGCGCAAGGAAGGTCTCGACGGCAACGAGGGGAGCGGACATCGGGGAAGCCCCGGCACGCTGCGGCCGCCGCCGCGCGCTGGCAAACCTGGACTCCCGCCCTGCTATGCTCCTCCTCCGCGCCAGCCTCGCCCTTCTGGCCTTGCTCCCCTCCTTGTCGGCCGCCGCGCCAGCCCCCGCGGCGGGCGCAAGTGTCGCCGCAGCGCCCGCCGCCCCCACCCGGCCCCGTGTGCTCTTCATCGGGAACAGCTTCCTGTTCGGCTCCGGCTCCCCCGTCCGCGGCTACCGGGCGCACACGGTGAACGACCTCAATCAGGCCGGCCTCGGCGGCGTCCCCGCCCTCTTCCGCGCCTTCGCGGAACAGGCCGGGCTGGACTACGACGTCAGCCTTGAGACCGCCTCGGGGATGGGGCTGGACTACCACCTGCGCGAGAAGGCGGCCGTGATCGGACGCCCTTGGGACCTAGTGATCCTGCAGACCCACAGCCTGCTCGACCGGGAACGCCCAGGTGACCCCACCCTACTCCTCGCCTCCGCCCGCGGGATCGCCGCGCTGCTGGAAAGCCACAACCCCCGGGTCGACCTGCGCCTCATCGCCACTTGGGCCCGAGCTGACCAAGTCTACCCCCCCGGCGGCGCTTGGCACGGCAAGGGACTCGCCGCGATGACCCGCGACCTCCGCCGCGCCTACGACCAAGCCGCCGCCACCTCACCCCGCTTCACCCGCGTCCTCCCGGTCGGCGCGGCCTGGCTCCGGGCGATGGACGCCGGCATCGCCGACCCCAACCCCTACGACGGCGTCGCGGCCGGGCAACTCAGCCTCTGGACCCACGATCATTACCACGCCAGCACCGCCGGTTACTACCTGCAGGCGCTGGTGATCTTCGGGGACGTCACCGGGCTCGACCCCGTCTCGCTCGGCCCGGACGAACAGTGCGCCTTCGACCTCGGTCTCTCCAAGACGCAAGCATCCGCCTTACAACAGGTTGCCCACGAGGAACTCGCAGCGGCCAGGCCCCCGGCCCCGCTCCGGCCCTTCGCCACGCGCGCCCGGCCACGGGGCCCGGTGCGCTGAAAGCACCCCTGCCGGTCCCGATTCGCGTCCGGAATGTCCAGCCGGCCGACAAAGTGTCGGTGAGATTGACAGTTTGCCGCTAATTTTCCGTTGGCAACGGCTCTCAGGCTGAATTTTACACCGTTCAACCCGCTACTTATTAGGGGTTAAGAAAAAACTCGGCCCAAAATGCGCCTAGTCGGCACGCGAACTGCATACAGCTACGTATCCTAACTACGTAGTGTCCGCTCACGCGACCTGCCGTACCCTGCAATGATTCTCGTCCTCAAAATCGCCGCTTTCACCTTCCTCGCCGGAGCCGGGCTGGCCTACTGGCTGTGCCACCGCGCCCCGGAGGGCCAACAGGATAGCCGAGGTTTCCGCCCCCAGGTCGATGAGGGTGCGGAGAGCTGATCCTCCCCGGTCCGCTCCCTCCTGCCCCACGCGCGCCCCCTCGTCCATTCCTCCCCGGGCCTCTCCTGAGGCCGGGAAGGGGGCCATTCCGGCCGCGTCCCGCCCCACCTGCCGCTGACGGCGTTCCGCCACTTGGCGGGCCCACAGCGGTTTTTTTGCGTCTCCGAGGGAGACGGACCGGCCGGTGCGCATCCGGCCCCGCTTGTCCATAGGCGAAGCTACGCAATCGCACTACGTGAAAGCCGAAGCACGGTCCGCTCGCGCACCCCCGGCCGGTAAAAGTGAAATGTTTGTAAATCACCGGGGCCCGCTCCCTCGCGGATCCCGCCTCCTCCTCCCGGACAAACGCCACCGCACTTCTTTAACGAGAAATTGATATGCGCCCCCTAAACCCGCCCCTTCCCGCTTGGAAGCGCTCCCTCGACCTGCTGTTCTGCGCCGCGGTCTTCCCGGTCTTCACGCTGGTGACTCTCTTTATGGCCGTGATGGTGCGACTGACCTCCCCGGGCCCCGTGCTGTTTAAGCAGGAACGCATCGGCCTCGGTGGGCGCCGGTTCAAGATCTACAAGTTCCGGACGATGCACGTCGCCGCCGACACCCGCGGCCACCAGCAGCACTTCTCCGCCCTGATGACCAGCAACGCACCGATGCAGAAGCTCGACGCGAAGGGCGATTCCCGCCTCATCGCAGGCGCCTGGCTCATCCGCGCCACCGGCCTCGATGAACTGCCGCAGATCATCAATGTCCTCCGCGGCGAAATGAGCGTCGTCGGCCCCCGCCCCTGCATTCCCTACGAGTACGAGCAGTTTACCGCCGACCAGCGTCGCCGCTGCGAGAGCGTCCCGGGCCTCACCGGCCTCTGGCAGGTTTCCGGCAAGAACCGCACGACCTTCGAGCAGATGATCGCCTTCGACTGCGCCTACGGCCAACGCCGCAGCTTGTGGCTCGATGTGAAGATCATTGTCCTGACCCCGGTCGCCCTGCTGGTGCAGGTGTGCGACCAGGTGCTCGGCCGGGCCCGCCAAGCGCCCGCCTCACCCCTCGCCCAAGCGAAGCTCGACCCAAATTCCAGCTTCGATCCCGCCGAGACGGCCCGCGTCAGCATCTCCCCCTAAGCCTAGCGCCCTCTCCTGGAAGCGTTTCAGCGCTCGCGTTCCGCCCGCGCCAGCCGCGCGTTGAAGGCCGCGATCAACTCCAAGTGCTCCGGCGCCTCGGAGCCGTCGTGATGGAGTAACCCCGAACCGAAAGGCGGCCGCTCGGCGGGCTCATCCCGCCAACGGCGCCAGCAATAGCCCACCGCCGCCGGATGGGCAGCCAGCCGGACCAGCGCCGCGCGTGCCCGGCGCAGCATCCGCTCCACCCCAGTCGCGCGATCCCGTCCCCCGCCCGGGCCGGCGGCGCGGAACTCCGGCGTACTCCAGCCCACGCCGTCCGCCAGAAAGGGATGCGCCGAGTCCAGCGGCGGGGCCGCGCGCCAGCCGATTAACGGCAGGTCCACCGCGGGGTAGGCGCACTCGGCCGCCACCTCCGGGCCCGCGCCCTCGCCCAACGGGCAGCCCAGGATCAGATGATTGGGATCCGCCGCCCGGATCGCCGCGGCCGCGGCGGTGAAGTACCGCCGCGCGAACTCGCGGGTCCAACGCTCGGCGTCCCGCAGGTACCCGCGCGTGGCGATCCCCTTCTCGGCGCGGGTGAGTTCACGCACCCGCTCCCGGTGCGCCCAGTCCTGCCCCCACGCCCGGGCCACGCCCTCCAAGCGCCCACCGTGCAACGCCAGCACAAATTCCCAGGCCGCGTGGTAAGCCGCCGCGGAGGGTTCCTGCGCGAGACAGAGCTGCAGCAGAGTGGGCCGCCCAGACCCCGGCACCTGCGCCCACGCCAGGTCCGCGTCCGTCACCCAACCCACCAATTCCGTCTCGCCGGCGCCCGGCCCACAGACCTCCGCCGCCCGCGCCACCGCCCGCGAGGGCCACGCTAAATCGAAGACGTCCGGCAGGCGCAGGCCGGGGCCAGTGAGCACGGGCCCCGCGCGGCAAAAATCCACGGCCGCGAGGTGGGGAAACCCATCCGCCCGGATCGCCTCCGCGCCAAGACCGAGGGCGTTGAATCCCCAACCCCGCAGCCGCGCGGCCACATCCGGGGGCAACGGGCCATCACCCGGCGGCGGACTGGGCTCCACGTGGTGCACGCCCCGCAGAAAAACCCGCTCTCCCGCCGGATCGAGCAGCCGCCAGCGCCCGCCCGCCCCCCGCTCCAGCCGGAACCATCCGGGTCGCCCCCGGACTGCCACCGGGCCGCCCGGCCCCTCTTCACCCGCCAGACTTGTGACCGGCATCCCGCTTTACTTCGCCTTGCCGGACGCTGAGCCGCGCTTGCCGCCCGAACCGGCCGCGAGGATCGTTCCGCCCAGCACCCCCACGGCGAAAACGCCAAAGTAAATCAGGGCCGCCGAAGCCCGCAGCGGCGCCTTGGCCGTCGTGCCGGCGACCGGGAAGTGGAAGTCGATCGCCTGAGGATTGTTCATCCCCACGTACAGCATCACGAAGAGGAGCGCGAGGAACGCGACGGTTTTGAGGATGGCCTTGATCATTGGGTGAAGGGCGCCCGCCCGCCTGATCGAGTAGACCGGCGGCCCGGCCCCTGCAAACGCAAACCTGCCCGCGCGCGCGACCCGACGTCGACAGCCGGTCTCCGCCCCCCCACGCTCCCGGTATGCTCCGCCCCGCCCTTCTCCGCCGTCCGAGCCCCGCGTGTCGCCTGCTCCTCCTCGCCGCCGCCCTCGCCCTACCGTTGCCCGCTCAAGAATTCGACCTCGTGCTGCGCGGCGGCCGCCTCGTCGATGGCAGCGGCGCCCCTGCGCGGACGGGAGATGTCGCGCTACGCGGGGACCGCATCGCCGCCGTGGGCGTGGTGACCGGCCGCGGACGGGAGGAAATCGACGTCCGAGGCCAGGTCATCGCGCCCGGTTTTATCGACGTGCACACGCACTCCGAGGACATCACGAGCATCCCGGTGGCCGAGAACTTCCTGCGGATGGGCGTGACCACGATCGTCACCGGCAACTGCGGCACCTCGCGGGTGGACGTGGCCAATTTCTTTGCGGCGGTGACCGAGGCCCGCACCGGCGTGAACGTGGCCACCCTCCTAGGCCAAGGCTCGATCCGCGGGCAGGTGATGGGCGGTAGTTTCCTGCGCCCGCCCACCGCGGAGGAACTGGGCCGGATGCGCGACCTTGTCGACCAAGGGATGAAGGAGGGCGCCCTCGGCCTGAGCACGGGGCTGATCTACCTGCCGGGGACGTTCACCAAGACAGAGGAACTGATCGACCTCGCACGCGTAGCCGGCCGCCACGGCGGGCTCTACGTGAGCCATATGCGCGCGGAGACGGTGAAGATCTTTGACGCCCTGGATGAGCTGATCCGCATCGCCCGCGAGGCCGGCATCCGCGCGCAAGTCTCACACCTAAAGCTTTCCGGCCCCGCCGCGTGGGGCCGCACCGACGAGGTGCTGGCCAAGCTCGCCGCCGCCCGCGCCTCCGGCCTCGATATCGGTCAGGACCAATACGTCTACACCGCGTCCTCGACCTCCATCGCTACCCTGGTCCCGCAGGAGGCCCGGGAGGGCGGCACCGAAGCCTTCCGGCAACGCCTAGCCGACCCCGCGCGCAAGGCGGCGATCGTCGCCGAGATGCGCCGTACCCTCGAGAACGGCAAACGTGGCGACTACACCTACGCGGTGATCGCCAGTTACCCCCGCAACCCAGCCCTCAACGGTAAGACCATCCCCGAGGCGGCCGACCTCCTCGGCCGAACCCGCTCGCTGGAGGACCAGATCGAGACTGTGCTGGAGATCGCCCAGAGCGGCACCGCGTCCGGGATCTTCCACGGGATGCACGAGGGCGACCTACGGCGGTTCCTCGTGCAGCCGGAGACGATGTTCGCCTCCGATGCGGGTCCGCGCCGCCTCGGCCAAGCGGTCCCCCACCCTCGCGGCTACGGTAACAACGCCCGCGTGCTCGGCCGCTATGTCCGCGAACTCGGTCTCATCCCCCTCGAGGAGGCGGTGCGCCGGATGACGCAGCTGCCCGCCCGCACCTTCAACTTGCGGGACCGCGGTGAGTTGCGGCCCGGCGCCGTCGCCGACCTCGTGGTCTTCGATCCAGCCAAGGTCTCCGACCCGTCCACGTTCTCCGATCCGCACCACTACGCCGTCGGCTTCAGCGAGGTGCTCGTCAACGGCACGCCGGTGATCCGCGGGGGCACGCTCACGGCCGCCCGGCCCGGCCGGCCCGTCCGCCGCAGCGAGTAGGCCCGATCGTCCAGCTTGGACTTGCCGCCGCGGCCCCCGCCGCGCTTTCCTCACTCCCTTATGTCCAAGGGCACCGGCTACTCGGAATCCATCCTCGAACGTACGATCTTCGCCAGCCGCTGGCTGCAGGCTCCCCTGTACGTGGGCCTGATCGTCGCCCAGGGCGTCTACGTGTACCAGTTCTTCGTCGAACTCTGGCACCTCGCGGGCGTGGCGCTCCACGGCGCCCCGAAGGGTGGTCCGGATACCTCAACCACGATTATGCTCTACGTGCTGGGGCTGATCGACGTGGTGATGATCGCCAACCTGCTGATTATGGTGATCATCGGGGGCTACGAGACCTTCGTCTCGAAGCTCAACCTCGACGGGCACGCCGACCAGCCGGAGTGGCTGAGCCACGTCAACGCGGGCGCCCTGAAGGTGAAGCTCGCCACCGCCTTGGTCAGCATCTCGTCGATCCACCTGCTCAAGACGTTTATCGAGGTCCGCCTGCCCACCACGACCTACAAGAACGACGACGTGCTGTGGCAGATTGTGATCCATTGCGTGTTCGTCCTCTCGGCCGTCGCCTTGGCTTACGCGGACCGACTAATGATGCTGAACGCGAATCTCGCCCACGGGAGCAAGCAGAAGGGCGGCCCCGCCGCGCATTGAGGCAGGCGCGCTTCAGCGCCGCAGCCGCAGCAGCCGCTCGCCCGCCGCGTGCAGGGTCGCGGGGCGCTTGGCGAAATTGAGGCGCACGTAGCGGTGCTCCGGAGTCGCGAAGAAACTCGACCCCGGCACCGGCGCCACGCCGATCTCCCGGGTCATCCAATGAGCGAACTCGACGTCGCTCGCGTGACCAAACGGGGAAATGTCCACCATCACGAAATAGGCCCCCTCCGGCCGCGAGAACGCCAGGCCGGTCCGCTCGAGGTAACCGAGCAAAATATCCCGCCCCACCGCGTACTCGGCCGCAAGGCCCGCGTAATACGATTCGGGGAACCGCAGGGCCGTCACGACCGCGTGCTGCAGCGGCGCGGCCGCCCCCACGGTGAGGAAATCGTGCACCTTGCGCGCTTGCGCGATCACCGCCGGCGCCGCCTGTACGTACCCCAGCCGCCACCCGGTGATGGCGAAGGTCTTGGAGAGCGAGGAGCACATCAGGGTCCGCTCCGCCATCCCCGGCAGGGTCGAGAAATAGGTGTGCCGGTGCGGCGGGAAGACGATGTGCTCGTACACCTCGTCGGTCAGGACCCACACGTCGAACTCCTCCGCCAGCGCCGCCAACTGCCCCAGTTCCTCGCGAGTGAAAACGCGGCCACACGGGTTCGAGGGATTGCAGAGCACGAACGCCTTCAGGCCACCCGCAAACGCCCGCCGCAGTTCCGCGGGATCAAAGCGGTAATCGGGCGGCTGCAGCGGCACGTGCACGGGCTCCGCCCCGGCCAGCAGCGCATCCGCCGCGTAGTTCTCATAGAACGGCGAGAAGAGGCCCACCCGGTCCCCCGGATCGCACACGGTCATCATCGCCACCATCATCGCCTCGGTCGCGCCGCAGGTGACGACCAACTCGGTCGCGGGGTCGACGGGCCGACCCGTGTACCGGCCCACCTTCTCCGCCAGCGCCTCGCGCAACTCGGGCGAACCCCAGGTCACCGCATACTGGTGCCGGCCCGCGTCCATCGCCGCCCGCCCCGCCGCGACGAGGTCCGCCGGCGGGTCCCAGTCGGGGAAACCCTGCGCCAGGTTGATCGCCCCGTGCCGGGCGGCGACCCGCGACATCTCGCGGATGAGCGACTCGGAAAAGCGGGCGGTGCGGAGCGAGGTGCGGGGCATCGGGCGGTTCAGGGGATACGCAGGGTCGTGCCTACGCGCAGCGGCGTGCTGGCCCGGGGCAGCAAGGCCGGGTTCGCGGCCACGATGTCCTCGACCCGGACCTGATAGCGGCGGGAGATGCTGTAAAGGGTGTCCTTGGGCGCCACGGTGTGCGCGCGCCCGCCAGCGCGAGGCACGGGACGGGCGGCCTCCGCGGTCGGACGCGGCGGGGCGGCAGTCACCGCGGGGGCGGGCGACACCGGCGCAGGGGCGGGCGCGGGAGTCACCAGCGGCGGCCGTTCCTCTTCCGCCGGAGCCGCAGACTCCGTCCCCGGGGCAACCGCCACCGCGGGCGGGCGCACGGGGCCGACCCGCACCTCCTCGGGCAGGGCGATCATCCGCGGACCGCGCGACGCCGGCGCGACCCCTCCGCCGCGGATCACGGCCAACTCGGCCCGCAATTCCTCGTTTTCGCGCCGCAGCTTGTGGACCTCATCCTCCATCGCCAAACGCAGGGATTGGTCATCGAGCGGGCGGCCCGGCAGGCTGCGGGCAAACTCACGCTTGGCCTCCTCGATCTTGCCCAGCACCAACGGAGCCTCCTTCGAGTTCGGCTGCGCTTTGTGGTAGCGCCGCAGGTGGTAATAGGCGGCGGGAAAATCCTTCGTGTGGTACAGGCAGATCAGCCCCGCCTCGAGGTGCGACTCGGGCGAGGGGCTCTCGCCGCGCCGGTCAATGACCTTGAGAAACGCATTCAGCGCCTCCGAAGGCCGGCCCTGCTTCTGCAGCTGCTTGCCCTGCACATAGAAGGGATCCTCAATCTCGGGCGGCAGGGGCATCCGTTCCCGGTCGCCGCAGCCGCC
Organism: Opitutaceae bacterium; assembly: GCA_044370095.1. Classification (GTDB taxonomy): domain Bacteria; phylum Verrucomicrobiota; class Verrucomicrobiia; order Opitutales; family Opitutaceae; genus ER46. Next base: position 8,666 of record JBILWD010000023.1, read on the forward strand.
GGCCAGCAGGGCCAGCAGCAGCCCGGCAAGGACGAAGACAAGGCGGTGGACTCTCGACAAGGAGGGCAAAAGTGATTGCGGCGCGACGCCGGCGACCTACGTTCCGCCGACTCACCCGCGACTCAAACCAGAAATGGCGTTGGCCCCGCAAACCCTCCTTCGGCGCGCCCGCGCCTGCCTCCGCCTCGAACGCGCGGCGCTCACCGCCACCTCGCGCCGGCTCGGCCCGGAGTTCGTCGCCACCGCGCGCGCCGTCGCCGCCGCCGCCCGCGCCGGACGCAAGCTGCTCTTCACCGGCGTGGGCAAAAACGCTCCCATCGCCGCCAAGCTGGCCGCCACTTTTAATAGCACCGGCCTCCCCGCCTGCGGCCTCGACGCCACTCAGGCCCTCCACGGCGACCTCGGCCTCGCCACGGCCGGCGACGTCGCCTTTCTACTCAGTAACAGCGGCCAGTCCGAGGAGATCCTCCGCTTGGTCCCGCTGCTGAAGCGCGAGGGCGTCCGGGTGGTCGCCTTCACGGGGCAACCCGACTCCGACCTTGCCCAGGCGGCCGACCTGCAACTGCTATACCACGCACCCCGCGAGGCCTGCCCCCTCCGCCTCGCCCCCACCGCCAGCACCACCGCCGCCCTCGCCCTCGGAGACGCCCTCGCGATGGTCCTCCTCGCCGAACGCGGCTTCACCCGCGAGGAGTTCGCCCGCTTCCACCCCGCCGGAAACCTCGGCCGCATTCTGCTCCTCCGTGTCCGCGACATTATGCGCACCGGGGAACGCTTCCCTGTCGCCCCAGCAACAGTCTCCACCCAAGACGCCATCCTCGCGATGACGCGCGCCCGCAGCGGCAGTATCGCGCTCATCCAGCCCCGCACCGGGCGCCTCGCCGGCATCCTCACGGACGGGGACTTCCGCCGCGCCGCCCTCACCGGCCCCGACTTCCTCCGCCAACCCGTCGCAACCTTTATGACCCGCCAGCCCAAGGTCATCGCCCCCGACGCCCTCGGCGCCGAGGCCCTGCGACGCTTCGAGGAGGACCGGATCGACGACCTGATCGTGGTCGATCGCCGCGGCCGCCCCGTGGGGCTGGTCGACAGCCAGGACCTGCCCAAGCTGAAGCTGGTCTGAGCCGGGACGTCGGTCGCCCGCGCGCCCTTTACAGGCCGCGGGTTAGCGGCGAAGGTGCGGGCGTCATGCCCACGCCTCCCTTCGTTTACCAGGATCCGCTCCCCCTCGGTCCCGACGAGACCGAGTACCGCCTGCTCTCGCGCGAGGGCGTGAGCACGACGACCTTCGAGGGTCGGGAGATCCTCAAGGTCGCCCCGGAGGCGCTCGCCTTCCTGACGCGGCAGGCGTTCCACGACACCTCGTTCCTGCTCCGTCCCGCCCACCTTCGCCAAGTGGCCGCAATCCTCGAGGACCCGGAGGCCTCGCCCAATGACCGCTACGTCGCCCTGACGCTCCTCAAGAACGCCGAGATCGCCGCCGAGGGTATCCTCCCGATGTGCCAAGACACCGGCACCGCCGCGATCGTGGGCAAAAAGGGCCAGCAGGTCTGGACCGGCGCGAACGACGCCGAGTGGCTCTCGCGCGGGGTCTACGAGTGCTACACCACCGAGAATCTGCGCTACTCCCAGACGGCCCCGCTCGACCTCTGGCGCGAGGTCAACACGGGCACCAACCTGCCGGCCCAGATCGACCTCGCGGCCACCGAAGGCGCGAAATACGAGTTCCTCTTCATCGCGAAGGGCGGCGGCTCCGCCAACAAAATGTACCTCTTCCAGGAGACGAAGGCGCTCCTAAACCCGAAGAGCTTCGAGAAGTGGGTGACCGATAAACTCCCCCTCCTCGGGACCTCCGCCTGCCCACCCTACCATCTGGTCTTCGTGATCGGTGGTACCAGCGCCGAGGCCTGTATGAAGACCCTGAAGCTCGCCTCCGCGAAGTCCCTCGATACTCTCCCCACCTCCGGCAACGAGCACGGCCGCGCCTTCCGCGACCTCGCGATGGAGGAACACGTGCTCCAACTCGCCCGCGCCACCGGCATCGGCGCCCAGTTCGGGGGCAAGTACTTCGCCCTCGACGTTCGCGTGATCCGCCTCCCCCGCCACGGCGCCAGTTGCCCCGTCGCGATGGGCGTCTCCTGTAGCGCCGACCGCAACATCCGGGGGAAGATCACCGCCGAAGGCATCTTCCTCGAGCAGATGGAGACGAACCCGGGCCGCTACATTCCCGCCGCCAGCCGCCTCTGGAAGGACGAATCCATTGTCCGCGTCGACCTCCGGCGCCCAATGCCCGAGATCCTCGCACAATTGTCCCGGCACCCGGTCACGACCCGGGTCTCCCTCACCGGCCCGCTGATCGTCGCCCGCGACATCGCTCACGCGAAACTCAAGGAGCGCGTCGATGCCGGCCAGGGCCTGCCCCAGTACTTCAAGGACCATCCGGTGTACTACGCCGGCCCCGCAAAGACCCCCACCGGCTTCGCCTCCGGCTCCTTCGGCCCCACCACGGCCGGCCGGATGGACAGCTACGTTGACCTCTTCCAGGCGCTCGGCGGGTCGATGGTGATGCTCGCCAAGGGCAACCGCAGCGCGGCGGTGACCGCCGCCTGTCGCAAGCACGGCGGCTTCTACCTCGGGAGCATCGGCGGGCCCGCGGCCATTTTGGCCAAGGAGAACATCCGCCACGTCGAAGTCGTGGAGTATGCCGAGCTCGGGATGGAAGCCATCTGGAAGATCGAGGTGGAGGACTTCCCGGCGTTCATCCTCGTCGACGACAAGGGCAACGACTTCTTCGCCAGCGGCTGCGGCGCTTGCCTGCCCGCCAAGCACTGAGCCGGAAGTCGGAGTGCTCCGGGGGCGGCCCGTCCGGTTCAGAACCGGACGTTCACGCCCGCGCCCCGGGCGCCAAAGCGTTCGATCTGATCGTACAGCCGCTGCTCCGAAAGCCGGCTCGCCACCCGATCCGTCGCGCGCGGGCCACCCTCCACGGCGGCCATCGACACCATCGCGGTCAAGATCCGCGCCCCGCGGCGCTCGCCCGGCGGGACCATCTGCTGCAAAGGCTCCACCACCGACCGCGCATTGGGCGCGCGGGCCTCGAACCGGTTGGACGCTCCCAGCAGGGAACCGGCCGCCACGGTCTCCGCCCGGCCTGCAGCCGCCCACGTCATCGGGAAGGAATCCATCGCGACCAGCGCCGGCGCGGGCGCCGCCTCGGGCACCGGGCCAGCCGGCGCCACCACGGCCGCGGCCGCCACGGCCAAAGCCACCGGTTCCACCCCCGCTGGCACCACTTCGGGCGCGAGCACAGACCAATCCGGCGCAGCCAACTCCGGCGCCGCCGCCTGCACCACCGGCACCACCAACGCGACCTCCGAGCTAGGCGGCTCGGTCAAACCAGCCAGCCCGGCCGCGGCGGTGTTTTCGCCACCGGTACGCGGCAGGAGGAAAAACCCGGTGATCAGCCCGGCGGCCCCCAGCGGGAACGCGAGGCGCCCCCACGCCGGCCAAAAGCCACCGTCCGCCCAGCGCTGCCACCACGGACGGCTCCGCAGCAACGCCGCCAACTGCTTCTCCCGCAGCCCGCGGTCAAAGTCCGCCCAAAAGGCCTCCGGCGGACGCTCCGCCCGCTTCAGACGCAGCAAATCCTCCAAGGCGACCGGACGTTGGGAGGGACGCTTCATCGGCGCAAATACGGGGCTAGCTCGGCCTGCAGCTGCTGCTTCGCGTAGTGCAGGCGGGAACGCACCGTCCCCTCCGAGCACTCCATCACCTCGGCAATTTCCTGATGATTCAGGCCGTCAATTTCGAAGAGGGTCACCACGGTGCGATGCTTGATAGACAATCTTTGCAGCGCGTCGTTCAATTTTTCCTGCAGCTCCTGCGCGAAGGTCGCCCGGTCGGCGCCTGACTTATCCGTCAGGGCATCAATCACTTCCTTCGCCACCGGCGCTTCGGTATCGAGCTGGTCCAAACTCAGGAAGGACCGCAGGCGCTGCCGCCGGAGCTGGCTCAGGGTGGAGTTGACCGCGATACGGTAAAGCCAAGTGAAGAAGGCCGCCTGCGCCTGGAAGCGATGGATCGAGCGGAACGCCTTGATGAAGCAATCCTGGGTCAAATCCGCCGCGTCCTCACGGTTGCCGATGAGGTTGTAGATGACCCCGTAAACCCGCTCCCGGTAGCGGAGGACCAGGGCGTCGAACGCCGCGACTTCGCCCGCCTGCACCCGGAGCACGATCTCGCGATCCGCATCCGCCTCCTGCCGGCGCTCCGGCGAGGCGATCAGCGCCTGAGGTAGGACTTTGGCCGCCGGGATCACGCCCGGAGCGAAGGCCGCGGCGCCGCGCGCTGCAAACCGAAAACCATCGCGCCACGCGGACAAAGCCCAAAGCTCAGGTCGCCGGCGCGAGGGACCGCACCTGAGCCTCGAGCAGGTCCGCGAGTTCGCCCAGCCGCGGTGCGGGCGCGAGGGCCTGCCAAGGCGCCAAGGCGGCACGGGCGTCCGCCAGCTCCACCGCCACTTCCCCGGCCACGCGGGCGAAGACCCCCAGCCGCCGCATCTGCTCCAGCCGCGCAGGAAGGTCAGGCGTCCGGCGCCCCGCGAGTTCCTCGGCCAAACGCTCCTGTTCGGCCGGTTCCAGACGCTCGCGCAACACCAGCAGGGGCAGGGTCAACTTGCCGCTGGTCAGGTCGGTGCCGAGGGTCTTGCCGATCCGCGCCTCCTCGCCGAAGAAATCCACGAGGTCGTCGAAAATCTGGTACCCGATGCCCAAGTGCCGGCCAAAACGATCCGCCGCCGCCACGAACCCCGCAGGATGGCCCGCCACTTCCGCGCCCAACTGGCACGAGACCCGGAAGAGCTCCGCCGTCTTGAGGTCCACGATCCGCGTGTAATCCGCCCGATCCACCCGCAACGACCCCCGCCGCAGGGTTTGCACAATCTCCCCCGCGCAGACCCGCCGCATCGCCACCGAGACCGCCGCACACACCGCCGTGGTCGGGAACTGGGTGGTCAGGTGCAGGGCGTGCGCGAACAGGGCGTCCCCCAACAGTACCGCCGCCGCCGAGCCGTACCGTCGCGCGACCGTCGGCCGGTTCCGCCGCACCTCGGCCCCGTCCATAATGTCATCGTGCACCAAAGTCGCCAGATGCACCATCTCCACCACCGCCGCCACCCGTACCAATTCGGCCGAGGGCGCACCCGGACCTTTCCAACCCGACAGAAACACCAGCGCCGGGCGCAGGCGCTTCCCCGAGGCTTCCAGCGCATAGGCCGCCAAGTCCCGGATCTCCGGCTCAAACTCCGCCAACTGCTCCCGCAGGAAGGCGTCGAGCGCCGCCTGATGCCCCGCCAACCGCGCGAACACCCCGGAGGGGGCGACCACCGGCTCCGCCGTAGGAGCGACCGGGACGGTGGCATCGGAAAGGATAGCGGCGGAACTCATTGGCGACTGGACCCTAGGCGGGTTTTCGGAAATGACCAATCAAACCCGCCGGTTCACCTCCCGCCAACGAGATGCAATCGCCCCTTGTCCTCCTCGCGCTGACCCTCGCCGGGCTCTACTGCGCCAAGCTCTGGCGCGATGACCTGCGCGCCGCCCAAGCCGGCCGGACCGTGCGCGGGGGCTTCCCCGGGGCCACCCCAGCCCCGCCACGCGCGGTCTGGCTGGCGGTCACCGGCGCCTTGGTCCTGCTAGCCCTTGAGACCGCCGGCGAGCTCGCGCTCGGGATCGCCGCGGAGCAGACGCGGATGAACCTCGCCTTCGCCGCCTACTCGGTCCTCGCCGCCCCCATCATCGAAGAGGTCATCTTCCGCGGCTGGCTGGTCCTCGATCGCCACGGCAACGCCGTCCGTTGGGCCGGCATCGTCGTGGCTTCGGTCCTCTTCGCCCTCCTGCACCCGTTCCTCTGGGTCTGGGACGACGCCGGCTTCCGGCTGACCCTCACGCTGAAAGGCTGGTTCAGCACCACCCTGCTCTTCCTCTCCTCCCTCTGGTTCTACAACGCCCGCTTCGCGTCCTGGAATCCCAGCCGCTCCCTCCTGCCCTGCTTCGCCGCCCACGCGGCCAAGAACCTCGGCGTGGTGGCCATTAAGGCCGTTTCAGGCCACCTCGTCCTCACCGGCTAAACCCACTCGAAAAACCATTGCCGGCCCCCTTCAGCCCGCGTTCGTTTCCTCCCACCCCCATCCCCGATGACCTCCCTCCGCCGCCGCGACTTCCTCCGCGCCTCCGCCGCTAGCCTCGCCCTCGCCGCCACCGCGACCCCCGCCCGCGCCGCCGCGTCCCCCCTCGGACGCACCGGTCGCCCAGTCCTGCGTCCGGCCCTCGCCGCCTACTCGTTCCGCGACACCTTCCCGGTGATGCGCGGCAAGGCCAACCCGAAGGTCCCCGCGGGCAAGGCCACGGATATGTTCCGCTTCCTCGATTTCTGCGCCGCCCACGGGGTCGATGCCGAACCGACGACTTACTTCTTCGCCGAGGAAACCGACGCATACCTGCTCCGCCTCCGCCGCCACGCCTTCCTCCGGGGAGTCGCCCTTAGCGGCACCGCCATCGGCAATAACTTCTCGCACCCCCGCGGGGAAAAGCGCGACACCGAGATCCGCCTGACCAAGCAGTGGATCGACCGCGCCGCGGTCCTCGGGGCGCCCCACATCCGGGTCTTCGCCGGGATCACCAAGGAGATCCCCCGCGCCGAGGCGGACAAGCTGGTCATCAGCGCCCTCCAAGAGTGCGGGGAATATGCGGGCCGCAAAGGCATCTTCCTCGGCCTCGAGAACCACGACTCGATCAGCACCTCCGCGGCCCTGTTGGAAATGGTCCGCGCGGTCGGCAACCCGTGGGTCGGGATCAATTTAGATTCGGGCAACTTCAAGTCCGCCGACCCCTACCGGGACTTCGCGGCCTGCGTGCCCCACGCGGTGAACGTCCAGTTCAAGACGGAGATCCTGATCGGCGGAAAGCGGGTGGCGGCGGACTTCGGCCGCCTGACCCAGCTCCTGCGCGACGGCGGGTACCAAGGCTGGGTGGCGCTCGAGTACGAGGCGAAGGAAGACCCGGCCACGGCCGTGCCCCGGCTCCTCGCCGAGATGAAGCGCCTCTTCGCGGCCTGAGCCAGGCCGCCGGGCGGCGGCTACCGGCGGGCGCTCGCGGCGCCCGCCAAGGCCCGGCGCAGGGCGGCGAACAGGTCCGCCCGGGAGAACGGTTTGTTCAGGAAAAGCTCCACGTCGACGGCGCGGAACGCGCGGCTCTCCGCCTCGCCCAGCAGACCGCCCGAGACCACCACCGGCATCCGGAAGCCACGCCGGCGCAACTCCGTCGCCAAGCCCAAGCCGTCGAGGCCAGGCATATTCAGATCGGTGATGACGACCGCCAGCCGGTCGCGGAGCTCCTCCACGCGGCGCAGCGCTTCCTCCCCATCGGCGGCCACCACCACGCGGTAATTGGCCCCCGCCAGCAGCAACTGGGTGGTCTCGCGCAGGGCCGCCTCGTCGTCGACCACCAGCACCGTCTCCCCCGCGCCAATCTCCTCGGGCGCGGGCAGGGCCAGCTGGGGCGCGGCGTGCGGCGTGGGTGGGGCCACGGGCAGGAGCACCCGGAAGGTCGTGCCTTGCGCCGGAGCCGAAGCCACCCCGATCACGCCCCCCGCCCGCCGGATGATGCCGAGGGAGGTCGCAAGGCCGAGACCGGTGCCGCGGTCCGGTCCCTTGGTGGTGAAGAACGGATCGAAGATGCGCGCCATCACCTCGCGGGTCATCCCCACCCCGGTGTCGGCCACCGCCCATTCGACGTACGCGCCCGGCTTGGGACTCGCGGAACCGACCTGCTCGCCCGGGGCAATCTGCCGCGGACGCGCCGTGATGCGGAGGCAGCCGCCCTGCGGCATCGCGTCGCGCGCGTTCACGCTCAGGTTCAGCAGCACCTGAAAGAGCTGCGTCGGCTCGCCGATCACGTCCGGCAAGTCCGCCGCCACCTCGGTCTCCACGGCAATATTGCCCGGGAAGGTGCTGCGGATCATCGCCGCCAACTCCGAGATGAGACGCGCGGAAGCGACGGTGCGGCGCTCGCCCGCGGTGCCCTTGGCAAAGGAGACGAGCTGCTTCACCATCGCGGAGCTCCGGTGCGAGCTCTGCTCGATCACGCTCAGGAGCGCGTTCTCGTCCGGATAGCGCAGGCGGAGCATCTCCGTGGCCATCGTGATCGGGGCGAGGGAATTGTTCAGGTCGTGGGCGATGCCGCTCGAGAGGGCGCCGATGCTCTCCATCCGCTGGGCCCGGAACTCCGCCTGCAGCATCGTCTCGCGCTGGGTGATGTCGGTGATCTGCGCCAGCTGGCCGCGGACCTCACCCATCGAGAACTCGTGGAGCTGCAGCTCGCCGAAGAACTCCCCGCCGTCCCCGCGGCGCTCCAGGCGGAAGACCGCCTCGGGATCCGCCGCCGCCAGGAAGCGGCTCAGCGCCGGCCGATCCGAGGCGAAGCCGCCGTCCACGAGCAGATCGATCAGATCGCGGCCCACGGCCTGCTGCTGCCCGGAACGCAGGATCTGCTCCGCCGCCGGATTGGCGAGCAGCACCCGTCCGGTGCCATCGGTCAGGAGCAGGCCCGAACTCGTGGTGCGGAATACCTCCGTGAAGCGCGCTTCGTTGCTGCGCGCCTCGCGCTCCGTCGCCGCCAGCTGCTGCTGCCGTTCCGCACTCTGCTGCAACGCCTCCTCCAACCGCGCGGTCCGCTCCCGCACCAGACTGCCCAGTTGCCGGAACAGCTGGAAGGCCCCCGCCCGCGCCTGCCGGATCTCGCGGCACCCCGGCGCCGCCGGATCGAGCCGGAAGGTGCCCTCCGGCTGCAGCGCCAGCACCGTCGCCTGACCCAATTCCTGCAGCGGCGCCACGACCTGCCGGTAAAACAGGTAACCGCCGAGCAACGCGGCCGCCAACGCCAGCGGCACCATCACCAGCGCCGTGCGCTCGGAGGCATCGATCCGCTCCGCGTAAAACTCGCCCACCGCCTTGCGCTCCGTGGCCAGCTGCGAATCCAACCGCGCCACCCCCTCCACCAGGGCCCCCAGCACCCCCTCCAACTGCGCCAGCCGCCCCTCCAGGCCCCGCAGCTCCTGTTCCGTCTGCACCGGCTGCAGGGCCGACGCCACCAACTCTAGGTGCGCCAGGGCCCGCGCCGCCAATTCCCGCGTCGACGGCGCCCGCCCGCCGCGCTGCAGCGCCGCGACATTGTCGCGCGCCACCACCACCAGCCGCAGGGCATTCTGCGCCTGCAGCGGATCCTTGATCTGCAGGTAGGCGTCCGCCTGGTGCAGCATCGCCCGCACGCTCAGCTCCGCCTGCGCGAATTGCCCCGCCACCAGCTTCACCTCGCTCTCCCGCTGCGCCGCGTACCCCGCCTCCTCCGTCCGCACGGTCACATAGGAAAAGGTCGCCACGACCAGCGCACCCACCGCCACGAGCAGGATGCCGACCACCCCGCGGAGGCTCGGCCCGCCGACCGCCGCCACCGCCGCCCCGCGGTTCACAAGCCCGCGGGCGCCCCGGACCGCCGGTTGACCTGCCAGATCTCCTGCGTGAGCCAGATCGTCTTCAGGCCCGCCGCGACCGCGCCCTCCACCAGGGTCGGGTCAACGCCAGCCAGCCCCTGCCGGGACTGGAGCTCCTTCAGCCAGGCCGCCGACCAGCGCCGCCGCACCTCGTCCAAAGACAGGCCACGCAGGCCCACCACCAGCTGGGAACTTGCCAGCCGGTCCGCCCCCGGCTCCCGCGACCGCTGCACGCGGAAGTCGAGCAGGGCCAACTGCGGATCCAACGCCCAGACGTACTCGGTCAACCCCCAGCGCGTCGGCTGGGTCCGCGCCTGGACGTACCCCACGATGCGCTCGCCCTCCATCACGATGAACAGCGGATGGCGCGTCACCTCGCGCCGGTCGAAGACAAAGGGCAGGTCCGCGGGCAGCTTGGACGCCGTCTCCGCCGTGATCTCCAGCATCTCGGTGCGGAACCCGGTGTGCCGCGGGAACATCTCGCGGATCAGCCGGTTCGGCTCCCGCACGGAACAGAAGGTCTGCGCGCCCGCCTCGCCGGCGCCCGCCAGCACCACGGCCAGCAGGGGCCACCGCAACGCGCGCAACAGGGAGAGAAAAAGATTCATCGGGGCAAGGAGGGTTAGGTTCACAGGCGGCGCCGCACCTGCAGATTCAGGAAGACCTGCGGGCGGGTTCCCGGTTGACGCCAGATCCGCTCGTCGCGCGCGGCACTCACGGTCCACCCCGGCGCCGGCGTCCAGCGCACCCCCATCACCTGGGTCCAGCCCCGCACGCCCCGGCCCCCCGCGGTCGTGCGCTCCCCCACCAATTGCACATAACCGGATACGGTTTCGCGCCGGGAGGTCAGGTTCACCTCGGCGAGGCCGTTGAGAACCCGGACCCGACGCGCCCCTTGCCCGTTGGCGCCGGAGGATAACTCGCCCAACAGGCCCAGCGGGCCGAAATACACCTGCCCGTCCAGCGCCACCCGCTCCCGCTGCAGCACCGCCGTCCGGGCCGGATTCAGGACCTTCCCCCGGAACACGCTGAAGCCCCAGCCGGTCGTGCCCCCGTAGGTTTCACTATCCACCGGCGAGCCGATGCGTCCGAACAGGGAATAAGGATCGAAGTTGTCCGCGTAGAACATCCCCGAACCCCGGCCGACGCCCACCTCGTACTGGAAACGCTCCAAGGTGCCGTTGAGGGTAGCGCCCCAGTCCACTCCCAGGCCTGTGTTCGCGCCCATCGTGAACGAGCGCAACTCACCCGCGTTGGTGATGGTCGTCTCCAAGCCGTAGGGCAGCTCTAGGTGACCCACCTTGAGGTTCAGGCGGCGATCCTCCGTCAGATGCAGGTTCACCGTGTTGATCGTCGGCAGGACCTCCGTGTCCGTCGGCCCATCAAACACCGCCGGCGGGGCCGGGTGCCGCTCCAGCCGCGAAAGATAAACCTGAGCGACGACGGTCGCGAAGTCGCGGCGCGGCGTCCCCAGCTTCGCATAGACGTCCAACACCAGATTGTACCGCTCCCCGTGCCGGCCGCTGGTCTCGTCCCGCACGTGGCGGACGGAGGCCTCCGGGGTCAACACCCAGCGTTCATCCCCTAAGGACGAAGCTCGCGATGCTCCCCCCTCCCACCCCAAAGCCGCAGCCAACAAGCCCACCCGCAGGGGGACGAGAAAGGAGGAGGGGCGGGTACAATCGGGGAGACGCACGTGGAATGGAGGAAACTGCGGCCGGCGGGCGAAGGACTTCCCGAAGGCAAACGGCGGCCCCAACCCACTGCAATGTCCGAGTCCCGACCCGGATGCCTCGGGCTGCCTACCGAGCGCCCACCGCCCACGGCGAAGCGCTGCCGCTGAGCGGCGGCTGCTGCCAGCTCGGGACGTGCGGCCGGGACCGGCTGCCATCGAGCCGCGCCAGAGTGAAAATCGGCAGGCAGGGCCACTGGCCGGGCAATTGCGGGGCCGGCAGCGGCAAGCGAGTGGCGGCGGCGGAAAAGGCAGCGAAAGCAGGGTTGGGCATAAGTCGTAAAAACCCCGTAAATCTATCAAATACCCCCTCCGCGCCGCATCCGTAGTGCCCGCCGCGGGCATCCGGAAAACTACGCCGCCCCACCTGAATCGCGCCGAATTGCCACCCAACCGGGGATTGCACGCCCGCCCGACCTCCGCCACCCCTTCCCCATGCCCGAGACTGCCGACGGCCGCACCCGCCTGCTGATGATCGATGACGACCGGAAGCTGTGCCGGCTCGTCGCCACCTACCTCAACCCCCTCGGTTTCGACGTCACCGCCACCCACACCGGCCCCGAGGGCGTCGAACGCGCCACGGAACCCGCCGCCCAGTGGCACGCGATCATCCTCGATGTGATGCTGCCCGGACTGGACGGCTTCGAGGTCCTCCGC
>JBILWD010000197.1:0-7082 GCA_044370095.1 Opitutaceae bacterium
TCGCCACGCCGGGGCCGATGACCGGCCGGAGTTTCCCGATCGAGACCGACCACCTCGAACACGGGATCCAGATCGCCCGCGAATGCGCCCGGCTGGACATCGGCCAAGGCTGCGTCGTCCGCGAAGGCACCGTACTCGCGGTCGAGGCCTACGAGGGCACGGATGAAATGCTGCGCCGAGCCGGCAGTTTCCAGGCCGCGGGGGCCCTGTTTGTGAAGACCGTAAAGGCGCGGCAGGACTGGCGGTTCGATGTCCCCTGCTTCGGCGAACGCACCCTAGAGGTGATGGCCGCCGCGGGCATCCGCGCGGCGGCCCTCGCGTCCGACCAGGTCCTGCTGCTCGACCGCCCGGCCGTGCTAGCCCGCGCGCGCCAACTCGACATCGCCCTGTTCGGGTACGGCTGAGACCAGCATTGGTGCGGCCAACGCGGCCGTACCTTTCCTCGCGCATGCCCTCAGCCTACGCCGCACCCGAGTTCTGGGAGGAGCGCTACCGCGCCGGCCAGACCCCTTGGGAATTCCCAGGCGTCCCGCCCGCGCTGACCCGCTTCCTCGCGGCAAATCCCGCCGCCCCCGGCGACACCGTGCTTGTCCCCGGCTGCGGCTCCGGCCAAGAGCTGGCCGCCTTCGCCGCGGCGGGTTACGCGGTGACCGCGGTGGACTTCAGCGCGACGGCGGTCGAGCGGGCTCGCGCGCGCGTGCCGGCCGGTGCCGCGGTGGCGCTGCACTACGCCGACTTCTTCACCTGCGCGCTGCCGGCGGCGGGTTACAGCCTGATCTACGAACGCACCTTCGTCTGTGCTCTGGATCCGGCGCGCTGGGCAGCAGTCACGGCGCGCATCGCCGAGCTGCTGCGCCCGACAGGGCGTTGGGCCGGCCTTTTTTACGAAGGGCCGAAGGAGGACGGCCCGCCGTTCGGCTGGGACCGGGGCGAGGCAGAACAACTCTTGCGCCAGGTCCTAGCGCCCGAGGTAACGCTGCCGGTTCCGCCCGCGGAGTCCCCGGCGCTGTTCGCCGGCCGGGAGTGGTGGCGGGAGTGGCGTCGGACCGCGGTGGCCTGAACCGGCGAGCGCGGGCTTGCCGCGGAACGGGTCCCGGCTAACCTTGTCCACAAGCCCGATGGAACGCGCCCTCCGCATCTCCCTCGCCGCGGCCCTCGCCGGCCTCGGCCTTGCCGCCGGCGCCGCGGCCCAGACGCCGCCCCCGGCCGCCAGTTCCCCTGTCCTCGCCCCGCGCAAAGAGGACCGTCCCGCCTCCCCGGCCCCCCGCCGGACCCGCGCCATCTCCGGGGAGGCCGCCGCGGCCCTCGCCGCCGCCGCCCCGAAGTACACGCCTCCCCCCCCGCCGCCGCCTCCGCCGCCCCCGGAAGAGGAGCAGGTGGACCTCCGGGACGTCGATAAGCCGAAAAATACGATCGTCCGCCTGCCCAAGTACATCGTGCAGGAGAAGAAGCCACCCGTGTTCCGCGAGCGTGATATCTACACCCAGAAGGGACTCGCGGAGATCGCGATGCGGCGGTACTCCACCGAGGCCGACCGCGCCCTCAACCGCTGGACGATCCCCTTCATCGGAATCACCAAGGAGGCTCGCGCCCTCGCGATGTACGAGGAGGACGAGCGCCTGCGTAATATGAGCGACCTGCGGGAGGCCGGCCTCAACGCGGCGCGCACCGATCGCACGGCGGGCGACTTCATCCTGCGCGAGTCGCGCAAGACCTACCTGCGTTCCAGCGACTTTGGCTGGAGCAGCGGCGAGCCCCGCTGAACGCGCGGCCCGGAGGTGCCCTTCAGCCCTCCGTCAGCGCCCGCGCGATCTGTTCCCATTCCTGCGCCAGCCCGAGCCCGGCGGGGGGCGGCCGCCGGCCCGCCCGCGCGTACCAGTAAGCGGCGTTGCCCGCGTCGCCCTCCTTGCGGTGCAGGTACGCGTGAACCCAAGACCCAGCCGCGGAATGGTCCTCCTGCGCCCGGTCGTGCGCGGCGTGCCAGTCACCCTTGGCGTCGTGCCAGAGGGCCTGCAGGGCGCCGCTCCACGCCGCGGGCGGGGCGGCGTCGCGGGCGAGGGAACCTTCGAACGCGGCAAATGACATTTGCGGGAGGCTGCCTCCCGTGTCCTTGATTTCAAATCCCGAGTTTTCCCGCCACCCCGATGCCCCAAACCGAACACCTCATCCTCCGCGAACTGCTCGCCCGCGAGAGCGGCTGGGTGTCGGGTGCCGCCCTCGCGCGACGGCTCGGCCTGTCCAGGGTCGGCGTCTGGCAGCGGATGGAGCGGCTGCGCGCCTCCGGCTTCACCCTCGAGGCGCGGCGCGCCCGCGGCTACCGGCTGGTCCAGGCGCCGGAGCAACTGCACCCGGCGCTCGTCGAGACGCTCCTGCGCGGCCGTCCCCGGGGATTCTCGCTGCTGGTGCTGGACGAGGTGGACAGCACCAACGACGAGGTGCTGCGGCAGTTGGCGGCGGGCCGGCCGACCCCGTTCGCGGTGCTGGCGCGGCGGCAGACGCAGGGCCGCGGCCGCTTCGGTCGGTCGTGGCACAGCGCGTCCCCCGCGAACCTCTATGCGAGCTTCGGGTTCCGCCCGCGGGTGCCGCCGGCCCGGATGCCGCTCTTCACCCTCTGGATGGGCGTCAACCTGTGCGAGTTGCTGGGGAACTTTGCCCCCGAGGCGCCCCGGCTCAAGTGGCCCAACGACCTGGTGTACGGCGGCCGGAAGGCGGGCGGGATGCTGACCGAGGCGCGCATCGACGCGGACCAGATCCGGGATCTGGTGTTCGGGGTCGGGCTCAATGTGAACACGCCACCGGACGCGTGGCCGGCGGAGCTCGCGCGGCGGGCGGTCTCGCTTGGCCAAGTCGCGGGTCGGCCCGTGGACTTGAACCGGCTGGCGGCCGCGCTGATCGGGCGGGTGCTCCTCGCCTACACGGCCTTCGTCGAGGACCGGCATCGGGAGGGGTTCGCCGAGCGCTGGCACCGGCACGACCTGCTCCGGGGCCGTGCGGTGACGCTGCTCGAGGGCGGGCGGCGGCACCACGGCACCGTCGTGGGCCTCGACGAGGAGGGGGCGCTGCTCCTGCGGGACGAAGCGGCCCGGCTGCATCGCTTCCGGGCGGGCGAGGTCACGGTGGAGCGGGAGCCGTGAGCCCGTTTCCGCGCTAGCCTTGCGCGCCCCCCGGGACCTAGCATCTCTTCTCCTTATGTCCGTGCCTCAGCCCGCGATTGAAGTCTCCCGCCTAGTGAAGACCTACGGCGGCACGACCGCGGTGAACGACATCAGCTTCACCGTCGCCCAGGGGGAGATCGTCGGGTTCCTCGGGCCCAACGGCGCCGGCAAATCCACCACGATGCGCATCCTGACCGGCTACCTCCCCGCTACCTCGGGGAGCGTGCACCTCTGCGGCCTGCCGGTGGCAACCCGGCCGGACGAGGTGAAGCGCCGCATCGGCTACCTGCCCGAGAACAACCCCTTGCCGGAGGATATGCGGGTCTCGGAATACCTCTATTTCCGGGGCCGGCTGAAGGAGGTGTCCCGGCGCCAGCTCGGCCCGCGCATCGACGAGGTGCTGGAGATCTGCGACCTCAAGCGCGTACGCCATCGCATCATCGGCCAGCTCTCGAAGGGCTATCGACAGCGGGTCGGTATTGCCGAGGCGATCCTGGCGGAACCGCCGGTGATCATTATGGACGAGCCGACGATCGGCCTCGACCCGCATCAGATCCTGATCGTGCGCGACCTCATCGCGGGGCTCCGCGGCCGGATGACGGTCATCATCTCCTCCCACATCCTGCCCGAGATCGAGGTGACCTGCGACCGGGTGCTGATCATCAACCAGGGCCGCGTGGTGGCGCAGGGCACCCCCGCAGAACTCCGCCGCGAGATCTTTGGCCAGTCCTCGTATGTGCTGGAGGTCGCCGGGGACCCTGCGACGGTCGACGCGGCCCTCGCCACGGTCGATCCGGACCTGCGCGCCGCCCCGCCAGGAGAGACACCGGCCGCCGGCCCGGAAGAGTTTCGCCGGCTGCGGCTGACCACGGCGCGTTCCGACGAGCTGGGCGATGCGATCGTGGCCGCGCTCGCCGCGGCTGGCTGCCGCGTCCGCGCGATCGGCCGCGAGCACCCCTCACTCGAGGACGTCTTCCTCGCAGCTACCCGCCGTAGTTGGGACGCGGTCCAGGCCACCGCACCCCGCCCGCCCCCCGCCCGATGAAGCACTTCCCTACCCTACTCAGCCACGAGTTGCGGATGCTCCTCGTCTCGCCCGCCACCTACGTGGCCGCAACCCTGTTCCTCGGCTTTATGGGCCTAGTCTTCGTCAAGATCGTGGAGCTCTACGGCGGCGCCCCGCAGGAGACCTCGCCCGCCGTGGTTTACTTCCAGCTGTTCTGGCTGCCGGTCTGCGTGATGGTGCCGCTGCTCACCATGAAATGCCTCGCCGAAGAGCGCCGGTCCGGGACCCTCGAGACCCTCCTCACCACCCCGGTCTCGACCACCGAGGTGATCCTCGCGAAGTTCGGAGCCGCCTACGCCCTCTACGCCTCCCTGTGGGCCTCCACCCTCGGATTCTTTCTCGTGCTGCGCCGCTACTCCGGCGACGAACGCTTCCTCGACTCAGGCCCGCTGCTCGGCGGATTCCTCTTCATTGCGGTCTCGGGCCTACTCTTCGTCGCCCTCGGGGTGCTCGCCAGCTCCCTCACGCGGAGCCAGTCCGTCGCCGGCATCCTGTCGTGCGTAGCCCTCGCCACGCTGATCCTCGGCGGCAACGCGCTCGCGGACTCGCCTTGGCTCGACCAGGGGCTGCTCCGTCCGCTGCGGGCCGCCGTGGACCACGCCCACGTGTTCGGACACCGGGACGACTTCGCGCGCGGGGTGATCGATCTGCGGCACCTGCTGTTCTACGCCAGCGGCACCGCGCTAGCCCTCATCTTTAGCATCCTCAGCGTCGAGGCGAAGCAGCTGCACGCCTGAGTCCGTCCCCGATGGATCCCCTCTCCAGCTTCCGCGCCGCCCGCTGGGTCCGCACCGTTAACCTCCTGCTGCAGGCGGTGCTCCTCCTGACGCTGTTCGGGGGGCTTAACTACGTCGCGCGCCACCACCCCGTCCGCCTCGACCTGACCGCGAACCGCCGCTTCTCCCTCGCGCCCGAGACGCTCTCCTACCTCCGCGACCTGCCCCGCCCGGTCCACCTGGTGCTCACTCAGTCGCCGGAATCGGACCATCCGGAGCTCGCCGGGCTGATCGACGAGTACGTGCACGCGACCGACGCGCGTCCGGAGGGCCGCATCACGCGCGAGACGCTCGACGTCTACCAGAACCGCCGGCGGAGCGAAGAGCTCGGGGTCGACCAGCCCGACCTGCTGCTGCTGCTTTCGGGCGACAAGCGGCGCGTGGTGACGGTCAATGAGCTCTACACGCTCAAGGAACGGCGGCGGCAGGCGTTCGTCGGCGAGCAGGTCCTCACCGCCGCCATCCTCGATGTCTCCAGCCCGGGCCGGCAAAAAATCTATTTCCTCGCTGGCCACGGCGAGCTGCGGCTGAACGACGCGGACCCGCTGCGCGGGCTCTCCGCGGTGCGCGACCAGCTCCGGATCCGCAACTTCGAAACCGAGGAGCTCGACCTCACGGTGGCGCGCCGCATCCCGGCGGATGCCGCGCTGCTGGTGACGGTGGCGCCGCAATCCCGCTTCTCCCGGGCCGAGCAAGAACTACTCCGCCAGCACCTCGGCGCTAACGCCGGGCGGCTGATCACCTTCCTCCCCCCCGGACTCGGCGCGGCCGGACTCGGGCTGGACGAACTCCTGCTGGACTGGGGCGTGCTGCTCCAAGACGACTGGATCTGCGACACCGGGCCCGAAAACGTGGCCGAGAACGGCGACCTCTTAATCCGCGCCTACGCCCCGCACCCGGTGACGCGCTCGCTGATCGAGCACGGCGCACACCTAGCACTCGGCGCCACGCGCACCGTGATGCCCGACCCGGGCCGGGCGCTCGGGGGCGCCGTGAACACCGTGACCCTTGCCGCAACCTCCCCGACCGCGTGGGGCGAGCGCGGCCTGCGCGCCGGGGCCATCCCCCGCTACGATGCCGGCATCGACACCCGGCCGCTCCCGGGGATGGAACCCGCCGACCGTCTAGGCGTGGCCGTCGCGGCGGAGCGGGTGAGCGTTCGGGACAACCTTCCCTTCAGCGTGCGCGGCGGCAAACTGGTGGTCCTAGGCACCGGGGATCTGGTGACCAATGCCCGGGTCGACCGCGGTAACCTCGCGTTCTTCCTTAACGCGGTGAACTGGTGCGTCGACCGCGACCGCCAACTCAGCATCCCGCCCCGCCCGGTCGAACGCTTCCAACTCTCCCTCAGCGCGGCCGACTTCAGCCGCCTCCGTTACACCCTGCTCCTCGGCCTCCCGGGCGCCGCCCTGCTGCTCGGCCTCCTCGTCCACTGGACCCGCCGCTCCTGACGCCCATGCGCACGAAAGTCACGCTCGTCCTGGTGTTCCTTAACGTCGCCCTCTTCGCGTACATTTTCCGCTTCGAGCGCGCCTGGCGTACGGAGGCGGCCTCCCGCGAAGCCCGCCGCCGCGTGCTCGGGCCCGAGGCCGCCCGCATCACCACGCTCGAGGTTGAGGCCCCGGGCGGTACCGGCTACCGCCTCGTCCGCGAGCGCGAAACTTGGTTCCTCACCCGCCCCCTCGAACGCTGGCCCGCGAACCCCCACGCCGTCACTGGCCTCCTTCAGGGCCTCCAACTGCTGGAGCACGAGACCAGCTTCGCGGTCGCCGACCTCGCCCGGAACCAACAGACGCCCGCCGACTTCGGCCTCGCCCCGCCGCGCCTCACCGCGACCTTCACCAGCGGGGAACCCGCCCCGGGGGCGCCCGCGCGACAGACCGTGCTCCGCCTCGGCGACAGCACGCCCGACGGCCGGCGCCTCTACGTGCTCTCCCCGGATGGCACCCGCATCCACGTGGTCAACCGCACGCTCGCCGACCTCTTGTCCCCGCCGTTGGCGCAGTTGCGCGACGACACCCTTTTCGGCGTGCGGGTATTCGAGGCGCGCTCGCTGGGCCTCCAGCTTGCGCCCCGCTCCACGGA
>JBILWD010000198.1:0-7075 GCA_044370095.1 Opitutaceae bacterium
AGGGGTAGGGCATAGGGGTAGTCCGGCGGAGTCCGGCGCAGGACGTTCGCCGGGAAAAAGGGGGGGCGTCTAGGCAAATTGTGACCGCCCCGGGGGGCCGCGGCGCCGCTTTCGCCTTGGCAGCGGGGTGGGTGACTGACGTCGTCAGTCAGTAAAAATGCCCGATTTACCCCCAAGTGTTCCCGGGTGGGCGCCCGGGCGACGGAGATGGCTATGGGACCACGTGCTGGCGGCGGCCGCGCTGCTGGTTGTGGTGGGGGCGTTCCGCTGGGTGGTGGCAGCGAACAACGGTTTCGACGACTGGGGGGATCTCGATTACTACAAGCTGTTGGTGCGCGGCTGGCAGAAAGGTCAGCTGAACATCGACAAGGATCCGTCGCCGGAGCTGCTCGCGCTCGCGGACCCTTACGACCCGGCGCAGAACGGGCCCTACAAGATGGGCGATATTTCTCTCTACCGGGAGAAGTACTACCTCTACTTCGGCCCGACGCCGGCCTTCACGCTGATGTGGCCGTGGCGGGTCGTCACCGGGCGCGAAATGACGTCCGGGGCGGCGACTTGGGTGTTCTGTTCGGTCGCGGTGACGGCGGCCGCGCTGCTGTGGCTGGGGCTGCGGCGGCGTTACTTCCCGGAGAGTCACCCACTCGTCGCCCCGCTCGGGATACTGGCGCTCGGGTTCGGCACCCACCTGCTGGCGCTGACGCAGCGGCCGATGATGTGGGAATTGCCAATCTCGGCGGGGATCGCCTTCACCTCGCTGGCCGCGCTGCTCTGCGCGGCCGCGTGGCACGGTTGGCGCCCGATTCCGGCCGTGGCCGGTGCCGGCCTCTGCCTGGGCCTCGCGGTGGGGGCGCGGCCGACCTGCTTGCTCGCGCTGGGGATGCTGCTGTTGCCCTTGGGGCGCGCGTGGTTCCGCCGGGAGCCCGGGCGCGAGTGGTGGCGGCTGGCGGTGGCCGCCGGCGTGCCGCTCGCCTGCTGCGCGGTGGCGATTATGTGGCACAACCACGCCCGCTTCGGCAGCCCGTTCGAGTGGGGCCAGAACTACCAGCTCTCGGGCGCCTATGAGGGCAAGCTGGTCCACTTCAGCCCGCGTTTCCTCCTGCACAACCTCTCGGTCTACTTCTTCCAGCCGCTCCTCTGGCGCCCCGAGTTCCCCTTCGTCTTCGCGCAGGCGATCGAGATCTCCCACATCCCGGACTACTTCGGCACCGAGGAGGTCTGCGGCAAGGCAGTCACCTTTCCCTTCTACTGGTTCCTGCTCGCGTTGCCGCTCGCTTGGCTCGGCCGGGCCGCGGCGGAGCGACGGGCCCTCGCCGGCTCCATCGGCGTCGTGGCCGCCTACGCGCTGCCGGTCGGGGCGCTGGTGAACTGTTACTTCTCGACCACGATGCGCTACCAGACCGACTACGCAGTCGCCCTGGCGGTCCTCGCCCTGCTGGGCCTGCTGGCGGCGGAGCGGGCGGTACGGCGGCTCGGCCGCCTGGCCGGCGGCGCCACGGTCGGAGCCTTCGCGGCCATCGTCGCGGTCACGGTGGTCGTAGGCGGACTGGTCACCTTCGACTACCACGGGCGCTCCACTCGGGGCCTTGCCACCGAGCGCTGGCGCGCGCTCGCCGACGGCACGCACGAAGTGCTCGCCGAACTGGGGCGCCGGCTGGGGCACGTCGACGGTCCCCGGGTGCTCAAGGTCCGCTTCCGCGACCAGCCGCCTGGCAAGGTCGAACCCTTCTGGGAACCGGCGGACGCGGCCGGGGAGCGCGTCTTCGTGGAACACCTGCCCGGCCGGCAACTGCGCTTCGGCGTGGCGATCGGCGACCAGGCCGTGCGCTGGGGACGTCTTCTTACCTGGAAGCCCGGACACACCCACACTGTCTCGCTCCAGCTGCCCTCGCTGTACCGGCCGGAAGGGCACGGCCCGTGGGCCTCCTTCCGCCGCGACCTCGAGCACCGCGAACGCACCGGCATCGCCGTCTGGTTTAGTGGCGGCCGCGCCTTGCAGGACGTCCGTCCCCACCGGACCAGTCCCCACGTCCCGGGTGGACGCCTCGCGTCCGACTTCTCTGGGGAACTGCGCGACGAGTTTACGCGCCTCCTGCGCCGCGACGAGTTCCGCGTCGGATTCACGGATCCGGCCGCGCGCCGCGGCGGGACCCTCCGCCTCCACGTACAGTTCCCGGACGAGATCCTGCCCGCCGGCGAGCCGCTGGTCGCCGCCGGGGCGCACTTTCAGTACAACTTCCTCTTCGCCGAACCCGCGCCGGGCGGCGTCAAGCTGGCCTTCGACACCTTCGGTCAGCCGCGGGTGTCCTCCGCGGTGCTCCGGCCCGACCCGCGTGGACACTGGTTGGAAGTCGATCTGCCCGCCTTCCGGGCGGACGCCTACGGCCAGGGCGGTGTGGGCGACGTCGTGGTGCGGTTCGACGGCCGCGAGGTGATCCGCTCTCGCCAGCCGGTCTGGCATTTCCCGGAGGGCTGGGAGGCGCTCGGCGACAACCCCTACGGCGCCGTGTGCCGCGACGTCTTCCGCGGCTGGGTCCTGCAGGCCCGCTGGGTCCGCTGACGCCGCGCGTCTCGGAGCCGGCCCCACTCCGGCTCAGGGCAGTTCGTAAACCTCGATGAGCGCGACCCCGGTGCCGCCGCCGGCGCCGGCCACCTGCACCGTGTAACTGCCCGGCGCGATGACGGCCGTCATCGCGGCATCCCGGCTGCCGGCATCGCCGAGCGCGAAGGCCCCGGCGGCGGTGAACGCGGCGGCGAGGGCGGGGTTGCCGCCCCAGTCGTCGTTTTCCTGCACCCGCGCGGTTCCGCGGAAGAGGGTGAGCACCGGGTTGGCGAGCACGCCACCCACGCCGAATCCCGCGAGTGCCGGCCCGATCCCGCGGACCAGGACCCGCCGCGGCACGTTGCCCGAGAGCGTGAAGCCCGCGATGAGGATGCCGTCGCCGCTCCCGACCTGCGCCCGCGCGGAGAGGTTCACCAGCCGGCCCGCGGCCGCCGGATCCGGATCCTCGTACAACTCGACCAGCGCGATGCCTTCGGTGGCGACGGTTCCCGGGGCGGTGACCTGGGCCGTATAGTTGCCTGGGCCGAGCGGGCGGAGCAGGGCCGCATCGCGGGAGCCGGTGGTCAGGCCAAAGGCGCCGCTCCGCGCAAAGGCGGCAGCGAGCGCCGATCCGCTGCCGGCGGGGTCGCCCCAGTTGTCGTTCGCGGCGGCCATCGCGGGGCCCGCGTAGAGTTCGAGGGCTGGATCGGTCAGCGCACCCTCCACCCCGAAGGCCGCCAGTCCGGGTCCGACGCCGCGCACCAGCACGGGGCGCTGACCCGCGCCCGCCAGCGTGAAGCCGACGGTCAGCGTGCGGGCGCCGGCGCCGGCCCGGGTGCGGACCGAGAGGTTCGTGAGCCGGCCGGGATCCGGCGGTTCCACGGTCACCCGCGCGGGCGGGCTGGTCAGCACGCCCTGCGGACCGGTGATCCGCACGACGTAGGTCCCGGCCGATGCGGGCGTGGTCGCGGCAACGGTGAGCGTGGCCGCCGTCGCTCCCGGCAGGGCACGGCCGTCCTGGAACCACTGGTAGGCCAGCGGGCCCGGCCCCGACACCGTCACGCCAAGGCTGAAGGGCAGGGTGAGGACGGCCCGCTGGTCGGCGGGGGGCGTCACGACCGCGAAGGGCTCCACCTCGGCGCGGCCGGTGCGCCGGGCGTTGTGGCGATACTGCGGCCACGGGCCGGCGGTGCCGACCCCGAGGTCAAAGGCGTACACGCGGTGGTCGTTGCTGCCGACCACCAGCGTCGTGCCCGCGATGGCGGGCGAGGAGCGCACGATGTCGCCGGTGGCCCAGGTGCGCCGCAGGGTGCCGTCGGGGTTCACCGCGTAGATGAGGCCATCGTAGCAGCCGAGGTACACCACGCCGTTCGCGTCGACCGCGGGCGACGACGCGCGGACCTCTTGGCCGAGCGGAAAGGTCCAGCGGGCTGCGCCCGTGGCGGTGTCGACCGCGTGCAGCTTGGCGTCATAGCCCGCGAAGTAGGCGGTGCGGCCGTCCGGGCTCAGCGCGGGGGACGAGGACGTGCCCACGCTCGCGCCGGTGTAGGTCCAGCGCAGGGTGCCGCCGGGGGTGACCGAGTACAGGCGGCCGGAGGTCAGCGTGCCGTAGTAGACGTTGCCGGCCCCGTCGATCGCGGCGGCGGTGTAGACCGCCTGATCGTTGCGGAGGGTCCACTTCACCGCGCCGGTGGCGGGGTCGAAGGCGAAGAGGCGGTGCCCGTTCGAGGCGTCGTCGGAACCGAGGTAGACCGTGCCGTCGGGGCCGAGCGTGACGGACGCGTAGGAGTCGCCCGGAATCGACGCGGACCAACGCAGGACGGCGCGGTCGCCGGCGTCGCGGTAAGCGTAGAGGCGGGCGGCGGCGGGGTTCTGCGCCTGACTGCGGACGTAGACGGTGCCGTCGGCTCCGAGGGCCACCGCGTTGTTGGCGTTGTAACCGGGACCGACGACGATTTCCCAGCGGCGCGTTCCGGTGGCGGCGTCGATCGCGTGCAGCTTGGCGTCGTTGAGCGCGGCGGAGACCGGGCCCACGCCAAGGTACAGGATGCCGTCGGGCGAGAGCGCGGCGGCGGAGGTGTCGAGCATTCCCTCGAGCCGCAGGGCGGGCCAGCGGCGGGAGCCGTCGGCGTTGAACGCGTGGAGGGTGCCGTCCGTGCTGCCGACGTACACCGCCCCATCGGGGCCGACCACCGGGGCGCTGGTCACGCTGCCGCCCGTGAGGCCCTGCCAGAGCGAGTCGTTGAGGGTGAGCGTGAAGGGCGCGTTGGCCGGCGGCGTGGTGCCGGTGGCCTTGCCGTCGATCTGGAAATGGTACGTCGCGCCCGCCGTCGCCTCGAAGGTGACCAGCGCGCTGGTCGCGGCCTCCGTGCCGCCGGTCTGGGTGTCGTGCTGGTCGTTGGCGGCGATCAGGCGCAGGTCGGCGAGGCTGGTGCCGGTGTAGACCGCGAGGATCGGATCGAAGCCCTCGCTGGCGAGGCCCGCTTGGAAGCGGCCGCCGGCGGGGGCGGTCCAGCGGTACCAGAGGGATTTGCCGCCGGTGAGGCCGAGGATGCGCGGCTCCCCCGGCTCGAGCGTGGCGGAGGCGTTGGCGGCGTCGATCCGCGCGGAACGGCCTGCGATCACCTGCGCGCCGGCGAAGGCGTCGTTGGCCGGAATCGCCCCGAGGTCGAGCAGGGTGAGTCCCGCGGTGGCGGCGGCGCCCGCCTTGCCCGCGACCACGATCTGGTAGGGGACCCCGGCCTCGGCCTGGAACTCGAGCCGCGAGGTCACGCGGCCGGCCTCATCGTCGTTGGATGCCACCGGCGTGAGGGCCCCCAGCTCCGTGCCGGTGAAGACGCCGAGCAGGGTGTCGTAACTGCTGCCGGTGGTCGAGAGGCGCACCCGGGCCGAGGTCGAAGGGATCCACTCCCACCACAGGGAGGCCACGGGGGTCTGGCCGGCGATGCCCGGCTCGTTCTCGAGGGTCGCGCCGAGGTTGACGTTGCGCACCGCCGCATTGCCCCCGGCGAGGCGCGAGCGGGCGGCGAAGTCGTCGTTGAACGGCCGGTTGTCCGTGGAGCGCAGCGCCCGGTCGAGGTTCAGGCGGCCCCCGGTCTGCACGCGTCCGCGGAACGCGGGGATCGGGTCGACGTGGCGCAGCACGCGGTTGACCAGCTCGCGGTAGGTGTCCCCGGGGAACTGCGCCCGCAGGAGCGCGAGCGCGCCGGCGACGTGGGGCGCCGCCATCGAGGTGCCGGAACGGGAGGCGTAGGGCGGCGTGCCCGTCGGCCAGGTCGACCAGATCTCGGAACCCGGGGCGAACAGCTCGACCGAGCCCGCGCCGAAGTTGGTGCTCAACGCGGCATCGTCGCGGCTGGTGGAGTTGGCGACGGCGATGACGTTCTCCAGCCGGTAGCTCGCCGGGTAGTGGGCGAGCAGCTCCATGTTCGCCCCGTCGTTGCCGGCCGCCGCCACGAACAGGATGCCCGCGGCCCGCGCCCGCAGCAGGGCCTCACGCTCGGCCGGATCGAACTGGGTCACCGGTCCGGCGGCCGCGCCGTAGCTGCCATTGATGATGCGGGCCCCGTGCCGGATCGCGTAGTCGATGCACTCGATGCCGTCGGAAGTGGAGCCCCGCCCCGCGCTGGTCCCGGTGCCGCCACGGAGGAACTTCAGGCCCATCAGCTTCACCCGCCAGGCGACCCCCGTGATCCCGACGCCGTTGTTGCCCACCGCCCCGATGATGCCCGCGACGTGCGTGCCGTGGCCGAGGTCATCGGCGGGATTGCCGGAACCGGTGATCGCGTTGATGCCGTGGACGTCGTCGATGTAGCCGTTGCCGTCGTCGTCGCGCCCGTTGCCGGGAATTTCGCCCGGATTGACCCAAAGGTTGGCGGTGAGGTCGGGGTGGTCCGTGCGGATGCCCGAGTCGATCACCGCGACGATGACCTCGGCGGCGTCGGTGCGGAGGTCCCACGCCCGGGTCGAGCCGAGGTCGGCCCCGGCAATGCCGTTGTTGGCGCCGGTGTTCCGGTGCGGCCACTGGCGGCCGGCGAAATCCGGGTCGTCGGGCACCACCGTGGCCTGGCGCAGGTGGTCGCGCTGGACGTACTCATAGCGGCCCGAGGCGGCGAGGCGGGCGACCGCGGCGGGGACCGTCTCGCCCGCGGGCAACTCCAGCAGCCGCAGGCCGTCGAAGCGGTCCCAGCGGCGGCGCAGGCGGACCCCCTCCCGGCGCTCCGCGCTGTCGGCTTCGGCGTGCCGGCCGGCGCGCGGTTTGGCGAGCACGACGCCATCCCGGTAACCTTGCGCCAGTTCGCGGGGCGTGAAGCCGTCCGGGGCGGGTTCGGCGGCCGGCAGCGAGAGGCCGAGCAGGAGGGGGAGAAGCCGGTGCGGCGGGATCTTCAAGGCGCCGGCAGGCTAGTGGGCTCCGCGCCCGGGAGACAAGCGGGCGCGGGCGGGGACCTCAGAACTGGAGCGTGACGGTCGCGATCGCCGTGCGCGGTTCGCCGTACTGGAACGTGCCGTTGAGGTAGTGCTTATCCAGCAGGT
>JBILWD010000199.1:0-7070 GCA_044370095.1 Opitutaceae bacterium
TACATCGACACCGCCGGCATCGACTGGAAACGCTTCGGCAACGACGTGGACGCCTTCCGCGGCACCGCCGTCCTCCCGCTCCAACCCTTCTCCTGGATGCGCCAAACGCTCATCGGCAGCGCCGAGTACCGCGAGGACTTCACCAATAATTACCGCAAGGCCCTCTACAATGTGAAGCGCTTCGAGAACGGCCTCGTCCCCGCCGTCAACCAGACCAACGACCGCGTCCGCTTCCGCCTCTATCTCGACGATCCCGCCTTCTATTCCCGCGCCCTCTTCGATCGCTTCACGCTCGAGCGTCTCCCCGCCAACGCCGACTTCCAGGCGCGTCAGCTGTCCTTCGGCAACGCCGCCGACGGCACCGAATGGCGCCAGGCCTACGCCGCCGCCGTCTCCGCCAACGGCAGCTACTTCAAAGGCCGCCTCCAATCCCTCTTCGGGGTCCGCTGGGACTGGAACCGCACCTACGAGTACCGCGGGACCCGCCGCTTCGGCCCCTACAATGAGGACATCGCGCCCCCCAGCCGCGAGGACGCCCTCCCCGGGGAATACGTGGAGAACGAGAATCTCCACCTCTTCAATACCAGCTACACCGCCGGCCTCACCTACGTGCTCAACCCGGACGTGAACGTCTATGCCGTCTACTCCGATTCCTTCCGCTGGCAGGACGCGCGCACGTTCGACCGCCAAGTGTTCGGGCCCATTTCCGGCGTGACCAAGGAGATCGGCCTCAAGGGCGCCGTCTGGGAGAACCGCGTTTCCTTCACGCTCGGGGCCTTCCAGATCGACCGCCAGAACGTCGAGTTCCGCTGGACGCCCTCCAGCTTCGGCGCCGGGGACGTCGAGAACCTGATGAACCCGAACTCCATCACCGCGAATGATCCCCGCTATGTCCGTTCGTGGAACGACGTGAACCAGTTCCGCAGCATCCTCTCTACCGAGACCTCCAAGGGCTTCGATCTCACGGTGCTGGTCCGCCCCACCAAGGGCCTGCAGGCGCGCTTCACCCTAGCCAAGACGGACGTGATCACCCGGCCCGACTTCTCGGCCTTCCGGGCCTATTACGAGGCGGCGGTGAAGCGCGGGGACGAGGCGCCGAGCCTGATCGCCGACGCCAAGGAGGTGCTCGATTCCAGCGATTTCGCGACCAAGCCCGCCGGCGCCCGCGCCGCCCCCTGGTCCGCCAGCTGGATCCTGGACTACGCCTTCTCCCGCGAGGCCTCCCCGTGGCTCCGCGGCGTCCGCCTCGGCGTTAACGGCACCTGGCGCGATTCCTACCTCTTTGGGATCAGCAATGGCCGGGAGCTCATCGGCGGCACCAACCACGGCGTGAACGCCTATGTGATGCGCGACCAGCGCGTCTGGGGCCAGCAGCTCCGCGTCCGCCTCGGCGTGCGCAACCTGATCGACCTCGAGAATACCGGGGACAGCCGCAAAACGGGCTTCACGACGCTCGCCAGCGGGGCGGCGGTCTACCGGTACACCTATGTGCTGCCGGCGCGCTACGACCTGACCGCCACCGTTCGTTTCTGACCGGCGCGGCGGCGGCTCGGTTTATCCCTTGCCGCCGTTGCCCCGCCCGACGGCCTTCCGTAGCTCCACCAGTTCCGCCAGGTGCGACTTGATTTGCCGCAGGGCCGCGCCGCTCAGCGGCTCGTTCGCGCCTTGCAGGTCCGCGCGGATCAGCTGCTGGACATAGCCGGACATTGAAAGTCCCCGCTCCTTCGCGCGGGATTTGGCCCGATCCAGCAATTCTGGAGTGAACGAGATTCCCTGGGTCGTATTTTCGCGGGCCATAGTTTGGATACTCCCGATTTGGGGCGCGGAAGCAATCCTTCCCGAGTGGGGAAAATACATCAGTAACCCAAGTTTTACTTGCGTAAGCAACCGTTCGCTAATTGCTTACGGCTGCAGGTCAGTTTTCCTGCCGGCCCGTCGTTCACCTTCTCGGATGCCTTCCTCAAAACGCTCCCCGCGCCCTCGTCAAAGCACCTCTTCGCGCCCCCGCAAGGGTCAGGAGCAGACGGAGCTGGCTGCTTTGGTGCGCGAAATCCGCGCCCTGCTGCGCACAATGGAGCCGCAGGAGTCGAAGCGCCCGCGGACGCGCCGCCGTTAACCGCCGCGCTTCTCCGAACCCCGTCCGTTGGCTTGGCGCAGGTCCACCAATTCAGTGAGCAGCGCCTTGATTCGGACGAGCGTTGCGGCATCGAGCCGCGTTTCGTCGTCGGCCAAATCGGACAGGATCAGCTGCTGGACGTAGGCGGAAACGGAGAGGCCTTTTTCCTTGGCTCTCGTCTTGGCCTGCGTCAGGAGCGTCGGGGTGAATGAGATTCCTTGGGTCGTATTTTCGCGTGGCATAAAGGAAGTAATCCCGGGGAGCAGAGACTGCAATCGAGAGTGAAAGCGAGCCTAGCGATACGGCGGGAACATTTTTTAGACCTTGGTATGCAGACGGTTGCGTATTGTTGCTGAAAGTCGCTCACCATCGGCAATTCAGCTTCAAGTGCAGGTTAACCCCAAATTCGGGGTTATGGTATGAGCGCCCGCCGCCGCGCAGCGGCGTCTCGCTTAATTAACCTCGCGTCGCCATCCGTCTGCCGCAGCTCCTCGCCCCACATGTCCAAACGCAAACCGCGTTCCGCTTCTACCCCGCGCGCCGTCCTGTCGCCCCGCCCCGCGGCGCGCTTCGCCCGCGTCCGCCGCCTCGTGCGGGAAATCCGCGGGCTGGTACATCAATTGGATTCCGTCTGATCCGGCCGCGCGCGGCCGCGTTCCCGCTCGCGCCCCGCAGGCCCCCGCGCCTTGCTCCAGCGATGCGCGGATCCCACCGCCTCGAGGTCGTCCAGAGCCCCATCATCCCGGTGCTCGCTGATCTCCTGCGCGCCCATCCCGGCGCCCTCTCCCTCGGGCAAGGCATCGTCGGCTACGCCCCACCCCCCACGGTGGCGGAGCGGCTCGCCGCCGTCGGCGCCGATCCCGCCCTGCATCGCTACCAGCCGGTCGCCGGCCTGCCCGCGCTCCTCGCCGCCCTCGCCGAATGGATGGCGCGCCGCTACGGAGTCCCGGTCGGCCCCGCCCACGGCAATCGCCTGCTGGTCACTGCCGGGGGCAACAATGCGTTCTACGCGGCACTCCTCGCCGCGACGGAGCCGGGCGACGAGGTGATCCTGCCGACTCCCTATTACTTCAACCACGAGATGGCAGTCACGATGGCCGGGTGCCGCCCGGTCCCGGTCCCCACCGACGCCGCGTATCAACTCGATCCCGACGCCCTGGCCACGGCCGTGACGTCCCGCACGCGCGTGATCGTTACGGTCTCCCCGAACAATCCCACCGGCGCCGTCTACCCCGCGTCGACGCTGCGGGCGGTGAACACGCTTTGCGCCGCACGCGGGCTGTACCACTTCAGCGACGAGGCCTACGCGGAGTTCGTCCACGAGGGGCCTCCCCACCACGCCCCCGCCTCCGACCCCGGCACCGCCGGCCACACGGTCTCGCTGCATTCGTTCTCCAAGGCGTTCGGCTTCGCCGGGTGGCGCATCGGTTGGCTAGTCTGCCCGGCAGCCCTCGAGCCGGCCCTCCGCAAGATTCAGGACACGCTCCTCATCTGTCCCCCGGTGATCTCGCAACACGCCGCCCTGGGCGCCCTGGCCGCGGGGCCGGAATGGATCGCCAGTCAACTGGGTCCGTTGCGCGGGAACCGCGCGTGCCTCCGGCAAGGTCTGGCGGCACTTGTCGCGGAAGGCATCTGCACGCTGCCCCCGGCGGCGGGGGCCTTCTACTTCCTGCCCGACCTCCGTACGGCGCTCGCTCCGCTCACGGTCGCGGAACGCCTGATCCGGGAACACGGGGTGGCGGTGGTCCCGGGCAGCGCCTTCGGGTGCGCGGATGGCTGCCGGCTGCGCCTCGCCTACGGCGCGTTGCCCCCGGACCGCGCCGCCGAGGCGGTCGCGCGCCTCGTCGGTGGCCTCCGCGCGCTGGCCGCGCCCTGAAACTCGTCGCCGGGGCGACGTGCCTCCAGTCCTCCTCGAATGCTCCTCCAATCCTCCTCCAAGCGAGATGGAGGGCGCTTTGCCGGCATCGGATCGGGATCGCCAGGGGGCCGCAGCTGCAGCCGCGGATTGCCAACCGTTCCGGCGGCCGCCTGACGCAGTCACGCCGCCCCGGTCGGCGGGAACGTGGTTTCGGCCGGTACGACCGGGGAACGATGCCCCGGCTACAACGAACCAAGTCTCACGTGCCGCGGCTCGGTGTAGCCGGGGCGCGCCGCCCCGGTCCCGGCAAACGAAACTTCTCTCGCCTCTCCTCCATCCGCGGCAACGGCCGCGGCCCCCCCCTTCCGCCCTTCGCCTCAACCCATCCGCAGGTTGATCCCCTTCACGCCCTCGCACCCCGGCACGGCCCGAATGCGGCCCAGAATGATATCCCGGTGGTGAAAGAGCTCGTTGCGCACCACCGCGTGCGACACGAGCACGAGCAGGAGATTGCGCTCCAAGGTCACGGGATGCGAGTAACCGGCCGCCGCCGCCCCCACGATCTCCCGCCACCGCTCCCGCAAGGTATACTCCGGCGCGTCCCGGCCCAGCCGATACTCCTGCCGCAGGGCCTCCATCAGCCCCGCCAAAGGCTGGGTCGCCCGGGGACGCGACCGCGCGGGCACGTTCGAAGGCACGCCCCGCAGGTCCGCCACGAGCTGCTCGGCCAGCCGACTGAACGCGTGCGGCTCGCGCGCCTTAGGCATCGGGCTCCCTCCGCCGCTCGGCCTCATACAGCCGACCATACCGCACCAGCGCCCCAAACGCGGTCGCCCACGCAATGTACCAGCCCGGGAAACCATCGAGAAACCCCCGCCGCAGCACATATCCCCGGAAGAACCGCCACCCCGGCCGGAACACCGCCGCCCCCAGCGAGAACCGCCGTCCCCGCGCCTGCTGCTGCCGTAGAAACAGATCCGCGAACGGATTCACCTTCGCCACGTGCGCCGCCAAGCTCGGGAAGGAATAATGCAACAGGTCCGCCCCCAACGTCGCCACCGGCCCGTCACACTCCGCCCGCTCGTGCACAAAGGCGTCCCCCACCCACCGCGCACGCCCCTTCCGCAGCAGGCGCAGGCAATGGTCCGGATACCAATCCCCGTGCATGATCCACCGGTCGATGAACCAGGTCTTCCGCGGAAACCGCGCCCCCGCATACGCCCCCGGCGCCGCCAGGAAGCCCAAGATCTCCACCCGCAACTCCGCCGACACCTCCTCGTCCGCATCCAGCGCCAGCACCCACGGTTGCCCGGCGAGCGCCAGCGCCGCGTTCTTGGTGTCCCGATAGCCCTGCCACGGCACTTCGTGGACCACCGCCCCAGCCGCCCGCGCAATCTCGGCGCTCGCGTCGGTCGTCCCGTTTAGGGCTACGATCACCTCCGCCGTCCAACCCCGCACACTAGCCAAGCAACGCGGCAGGTTCGCGGCCTCGTTGCGGGCCACAATGACCACCGCCAACGCCGGGCTAGGGGAGGGGTGCTCCGTCATCGCCTCATCTCCTCCCCGCTAGGCTCCGCGGGATCTGATACAGGTAACCGCACGACCGCCACGCGCGCACCAGCGCCTGTTTGGCGGCCCCTGGCCGCAGGCACAGGCCCTGCAGGCCCGCCAGCAGCGCAAAAGCCGCCAGCTTCAGCCCGTTGGCCGGCAATCGCCCCAGGAGGTACGCGGCGCCCCCCGGCTGCCCCGCCCGGTCAATCACCCGCGAACGCGCCGAATCGAACGCGTGCCGCGCCGCATAGCGAAACGTAGTGCGACTGGCGGGCATCTGGTGCCGCACCGCCGCCCCCGGGCTGAACCACACCTCCAACCCCGCCCGCCGCACCCGCCGGATCATCTCGCTGTCCCCCCCCGAGAAATAGTTGCCCGCCGCCCGGTCCAACCCGGTGTGGAACAACCCCAGCCGCTCAAACACCCAGCGCGGAAACGCCAAGTTCGCCCCCATCGGACACTGCTCCGGCGGCAACGGCCCGACGTCCGCCCGGAACGCCAACGGCGCGTGCCAGTCCCGGATCCACTCGGGCTGCCCCTCCGGGAATACGGGGATCACCTCTCCCCCCACCGCTCCGATCCGCCCCGAACGGTCACCCAACAACGGCCCCGCCAATTGCCGGATCCAGTCCGGCCCGACCAGAATGTCATCATCCCCCAACAGCAGCACCTGCCCCCGCGCTTCCACGACGGCCCGGTTGCGGGCGTGATCCAGGCCCTGCCGCGGCTCGCGGAGATGCCGCGGCGCCGGATTCGCCCCCGCAAACTCCGCCACCACCGCCGCGGTCTCATCCCGTGAATTGTTGTCGATCACCAAGATCTCGTACTCCCCCGCCGGAAAGTCCTGCGCCACCAGCCCCGCCAAGGTCTGGCGCAGCCATCCCGCGCGATTATAGGTGGGAATCGCAACGGTCACCGGCAGCGGCGGGGACGCGGGAAGAGACATTCGGGGCGAGGCTTGCGCGCGCCGCCCCGGAGGCAAGCCGCACTTGCCCCCCGCGTCACCCCGCCTACATCCGGCAGATCAGGAGCTCGCGCTCGTAGATCATTTCCTTCGGGAGGTGCGAGTGCAGATCGAGGAACAGCTCTTCGTGCCCGATCACTTCCTGCCGCCACAGGGCGCGGTCAAAGTGCTGCAACGCGTCGAACTGCTCCCGCGGGAACTCCATCCCGGTCCAGTCGAGGTCCTCGTAGTGCGGCATCCAGCCGATCGGGGTCTCCCGCGCCAGCGCCCGGCCACGCGCCCGGTCCACAATCCACTTCAGCACGCGCATATTGTCCCCAAACCCGGGCCAGAGGAACTTCCCATCCGGCCCCTTGCGGAACCAATTCACGTGGAAGATGCGCGGAGTCTCGGTCAGGCGCTTCTGCATCCCGATCCAGTGCCGGAAATAGTCGCCCATATGGTAGCCGCAGAACGGCAGCATCGCCATCGGGTCCCGTCGCACCTTGCCCACGGTGCCCGCCGCGGCCGCCGTCATTTCCGACCCCATCGTCGCCCCCAGGTACACGCCCGAGCTCCAATTGAACGCTTGATACACCAGC
>JBILWD010000024.1:0-20310 GCA_044370095.1 Opitutaceae bacterium
CCCGCGGCGGCCGGCAAAGGCCATCTCGACCACCGTGACCAGCAGCCCGCCGTCGGAGCGGTCGTGATAGGCCAGCAGCAGGCCCTCGCGGCCGAGTTGCTGGATCGCCCCCCAGAAGCCGCGGAGGTCGCCGGGGCGGTCGACGTCGGGCGGGGCCTCGCCGGTCTGGAGAAACACCTGGGCAAGGATCGATCCGCCCAGCCGGTCGCGGCCGCGGCCAAGGTCGATTAGCAGCAACTCCGTGTCCTCTTGCGCCTGCAACTGGGGCGTGAGGGTGAGACGAATGTCCGTCACTGGGGCGAAGGCCGAGACGATGAGAGAGACTGGCGAGGTGACCCGGCGGTCGGCGCCGCCCTCGGGCCAGACCGTCGACATACTCATCGAGTCCTTGCCGACCGGAATGGTGATACCGAGGGCGGGGCAGAGCTCCATTCCGACCGCGTGGACAGCCGCGTAGAGGTCGGCGGCCTCGCCGGGTACGGCGGGTGCCGCCATCCAGTTGGCGCTGAGGTTGACGCGCCCGAGTTCCCCCACCTGCGCGGCGGCGAGGTTGGTCAAGGCCTCTCCGACTGCGAGGCGGGCCGAGGCGGCCGCGTTGTTGACCGCCGCGGGCGTCCGCTCGCCCATCGCCATCGCCTCGCCAGTGTACCCGTCGTAGCCGGCCGCGGTGACCGCGCAGTCGGCAACTGGAACCTGCCAAGGCCCGACCATCTGGTCGCGCGCGACCAGGCCGCCGAGGGTGCGGTCGCCGATCGAGATCAGGAAGGTCTTGTCGGCCACGGCCGGGTGCAGCAGCACGCGGCGCACGGCCTCGGCCAGCGGCGCGTCGATTTGGAGGGGGGCGAGCGGCCGCTGCCGCGAGGTCTCTCGGCGGTGCATCCGGGGCGGCTTCCCGAGCAGGACTTCGAGGGGCAGGTCGATCGGCCGGTTGCCGAAGTGCTCGTCGGTGACGACGAGCTGCCGCTCGGCGGTGGCCTCGCCGACGATGGCGTACGGGGCCCGCTCCCGTTCGCAGATCCGGGCGAACTCGGGCATCCGGGCCGCCGGGATCGCGAGCACGTAGCGTTCCTGCGATTCGTTGCACCAGAGCTCGAGGGGGGACATCCCTGGCTCGTCGTTGGGCAGGCGGCGAAGCTCGAAGCGGCCGCCCCGGCCGCCGTCGTTGACGAGCTCGGGCAGGGCATTGGAGACCCCTCCGGCGCCGACGTCGTGGATGAAGGCGATGGGGTTCTCGTCGCCGAGGGCCCAGCAGCGGTCGATGACCTCCTGACAGCGGCGCTGCATCTCGGCGTTGTCCCGCTGGACGCTGGCGAAATCCAGATCCTCGCTGCCGTGCCCGCTGGCGACCGAGCTGGCGGCACCGCCTCCGAGGCCGATGAGCATCGCGGGGCCGCCGAGCACGACCAGGTGGTCGCCGGGCTCGATCGCTCCCTTGCGGACGTGCCCGGGGCGGATGTTGCCCACGCCGCCCGCGAGCATAATCGGCTTGTGGTAGCCGCGGAGTTCGGGCCCGTCGGCGCCGGGCACCTCGGCCTCGTAGGCGCGGAAGTAGCCGCAGAGAGCTGGACGGCCGAACTCGTTGTTGAACGCGGCGCCGCCCAAGGGGCCGTCGAGCATAATCTCAAGCGGCGGTGCTAGCCGGGCGGGCCGGCCGTGATCGGTCTCCCACGGACGCGCCGCGCCGGGCAGGCGCAGGTGGGATACGGTGAAACCCACGAGCCCCGCCTTTGGCTTGGCGCCCCGGCCGGTCGCGCCCTCGTCCCGGATCTCTCCGCCGGAGCCGGTGGCGGCGCCGGGGAAGGGGGAGATGGCGGTCGGGTGGTTGTGCGTCTCGACCTTGCACAGGAGGTGGACCTCCTCGTCGCGCTCGACGTAGCGGCCGGTGCGGGGATCGGCGAAGAAACGGCGTCCGGGGTGGCCGGCGAGCACGGCGGCGTTATCCTTGTAGGCCGAGAGGATCCCCTCGCTGTGCTGCTCGTGGGTGTGGCGGATCATCTGGAACAGCGAGCGGGCGCGAGCCTCTCCGTCGATCTCCCACGTGGCGTTGAAGATCTTATGCCGGCAATGCTCGGAGTTGGCCTGCGCGAACATCATCAGTTCCACGTCGTGCGGGTCACGCCCAAGGTCCGCGAAGGCCCGAGCGAGATAATCGATCTCGTCCTCCGCGAGCGCAAGGCCGAGCGTGCGGTTGGCCTCCACGAGCGCGGCGCGTCCTCGCGCGCGCAGCGGGATCGCGGCGAGGGCGCGCGGCTCCTCGCGCCGGAAGAGGGCGGCGCAGGCTTCGACGTCGGGGAACACCGCCTGCGTCATTCGGTCGTGCAGGCGCGCGCGGACTCGGTCGGCCACCCCGGGTGCCGGCGCGCCGTCGAACTCCAAGGTGTATTCGACGACCCGCTCCAACCGGCGCACCGCGGCGAGGCCGCAGTTGCGGGCGATGTCGGTCGCCTTGGAGGACCAGGGGGAGAGGGTGCCCAGCCGCGGGCCCACCACGAGGGTCCAGCCCGCACGGCGGTCAGCTGCCCGGCGGGGTCCGTAAGTCAGGAGCCGCCCGGCGAGCTCAAGGCCCTTGTCATCGAGCGGCGCGCTGAGGTCCGCGAGGTGGACGAACTCCGCGGCGATCCCGCGGACCGGGGCACCCGCCGCCACCAGGTCCTGGCGTAGCTTCTGCAGGCGGAACGGGGAGAGGACGGGGGAGCCGCGAAGGATCAGCATGGACGTCGAGCGCGACGCTTTCGCATCGCTCGGGCACGGTCAAGGCGCCCCCGGTGCGAATTTTTTTCGGCGGCCGAGAAAGCCGTTGACCAATCCCCCATCGTGCCCGAGATCACGCGCCTCTGATGATGCCCGCCGAGCGAATCCCGTCCCCCGGCCGCGACCCCCGCGGCTCCCGCCGAGGTCGGTTCTGGCCCGCCTATGTCTGACCGGATCAGCCACGAGTGCGGCATCGCCTTGGTCCGGCTGCTCAAGCCGCTCTCCTATTACCAGGAGAAGTACGGCACGCCGCTTTGGGGCTTCACCAAGTTGTTCCTCCTAATGGAGAAGCAGCACAACCGCGGCCAGGATGGCGCCGGCGTGGCCTGCGTGAAGCTGGAGATGCCCGCGGGCGTGCCGTTTATGTTCCGGGAGCGGAACATCAAATCCAACCCGCTGGACCGGATCTTCCGGACCCTGCTCGCCCAGTACCAAGAGAAAGTCTCCGCCGGCGACATCCATCCCGAGTTCGCGGACACAGTGAAGCGGAACTTCGACTTCGGCGGCGAGCTGCTGCTCGGGCACCTGCGCTACGGCACCTCGGGCGGCTACAGCCTGTCCTCTTGCCACCCGTTTTTCCGGCGCAGCCCGTGGCCGACGCGCAACCTTGCGCTTTGCGGCAACTTCAACCTCACCAACACCGAGGAGCTGAACCAATCGCTGATCGCGATGGGGCAACACCCGATCTTCGCGACCGACACGCAGGCCATTCTGGAGAAGATCGGCTTCTTCCTCGATGAGGAGCACGAGGACAACTACCGCTACCTGCGCACGCGCGACCTCGGCGGCGAGCAGCTCTCGCGCCGCATCAGCGAGGAGCTGGACCTGACGCGCGTGCTCACCCGGGCCTCCCAGAAGTGGGACGGGGGCTACGTCCTCTGCGGACTGGTCGGCAGCGGCGACGCCTTTGTGGCCCGCGACCCGGCGGGCATCCGGCCCTGTTTCTGCTTCCAGAACGACGAGGTGGTCGCCTTCGCCTCCGAGCGCGCGCCGCTGATGACCGTGTTCGACCTCGCCGCCGAGGACGTGCGCGAGGTCGCCCCCGGCCACGTCTGCGTCATCAAGCGCTCCGGCCGCGTGACCGAGGCCCCGTTCACCGCCCCGCTCCCGCGCGCTTCCTGCTCCTTCGAGCGGATCTACTTCTCCCGCGGTAACGACGTCGACATCTACCGCGAGCGCCAGGAACTCGGGGCCCAGCTGGCGCCGCGCATTGTGGAGCGGATCGGGCGCGACTGGGAGAACACCGTTTTCAGCTTCGTCCCCAACACCGCGGAAACCGCGTTCTACGGCTTGATGACCGCCCTCCGCGCCCAGCGGCGCGACGAGGTGAAGGCGGCCATCCTTGGCGCGGCCCGGGAGGGGCGCCTCGACGAGGCGATGCTCGACGACCTGATCCTACGCAACTGGCCGCGGGGCGAGAAAGTGGTCAGCAAGGACATCAAGCTGCGTACGTTTATCGGCCAGGAGACGATGCGCAATCACCTCGCGAGCCACGTCTACGACATCACCTACGGCTCGATCCGCGCCGGCCGCGACACGCTCGTCGTGGTGGACGACTCCATCGTCCGCGGCACCACGTTGCGGCGCTCGATCCTGCGCATCCTCGCCCGCCTCGGGCCGCGGCGCATCGTCATCGCCTCGACCGCGCCCCAGATCCGCTACCCCGACTGCTACGGCATCGATATGTCGGAGCTGGGCAAATTCATCGCCTTCGAGGCGGCCGTCGCGCTGCTCCGCGAGCGGGGCCAGGCCTCCGTCCTTGAGGAGGTCTACGAGTTGTGCCGCCGTGAGGTCCGCGAGGGTGGCTGCCGCAATCACGTGCGCCTCGTCTACGAGCCGTTCACCGCCGAGGACATCTCGCGTAAGATCGTCGAGCTGGTCCGGCCCAAACAACTCGATTGGACAGGCGAGGTGGAACTCATCTTCCAGTCGGTCGAGAGCCTGCACGCCGCCGTGCCCCACCACACCGGCGACTGGTATTTCACCGGCCGTTACCCGACGCCGGGCGGCTACCGCGTGGTCAATCAGGCCTTCGTAAACTATTTCGAGAAGAGCGGGGGCCGGAGTTACTGAGATGGCGCTTTCCTACGAATCCTCCGGCGTCCGTTACGACCAGCTCGACGCCTTCAAGCGCGCCTGCCAGCAGGCGGCCCGCACCACCGCCGGCGCCCTCGCCGGCCACGGTTACGCTGAACCCGCTTCCACCCGCGGCGAGAGCGCCTACCTGATCGAGGGGGCGGATCATTTCCTCGCCCACGTCGAGGAGGGACTGGGCACCAAGAATCTGGTCGCCGACGCCGTCGCCAGCCTGACCGGCCGCACCTTCTACCGCGAGGTCGCGATCGACACGGTCG
Organism: Opitutaceae bacterium; assembly: GCA_044370095.1. Lineage (GTDB taxonomy): Bacteria > Verrucomicrobiota > Verrucomicrobiia > Opitutales > Opitutaceae > ER46. Next base: position 5,106 of record JBILWD010000024.1, read on the forward strand.
CGACGATGGTCAACGACCTGATTACCTGCGGCGCGCTGCCGGTCTCCGTGGCGATGCACGCCGCGGTCGGCGACTCCGCGTGGTTTGCGGACGAGGCGCGCACCGGAGCGCTGGTGGCCGGTTTCGCCGAGGGTTGCCGCCAGGCGGGCGCGGTCTGGGGCGGAGGCGAGACGCCCACGCTCGGCGGGGTGGTGGAGCGTCCGGCGATCGTGCTCGCGGGCTCCGCCCTCGGCCGCATCGCCCCTAAGGACCACCGCATCACCGGGGAGGTGCGCGAGGGCGACGCCATCGTGTTCCTCGCCAGCTCCGGGGTGCAGACCAACGGACTGACACTGTGCCGGCGCATCGCCGTGCAGTTGCCTCAGGGGTACCTGACGCCGGTCGGCCACGGCGACCCACGGACTTATGGGGAGGCCCTGCTGGCCCCCTCGGTCATCTACGTTGCCTTTGTTCGCGAGTGCCAGCGCCGCGGGCTGCGCCTCAACTACCTCGCCCACGTCACCGGCCACGGCTGGCGCAAGCTAATGCGCCTCGAGGAACCCTTCGTCTACGAGATCACGGCGCCACGTCCCGCGCCGGCCCTGTTCCGCTTCATTATGGAGGCGGGCCCGGTTGAGCTGCGCGAGGCGTACGCGACCTTCAATATGGGCGTCGGCTTCGCGGCCTATGTGGCCCCCGAGCTCGCGCCTGGCGTGATCGCGGCCGCCCAAGCTACCGGTTACGATGCCTGGCTGGCCGGCCGCGTCCGCCGCGAAGGCGCGCGCAAGGCTGTCGTCGTGCCGGACCTGGGCCTCGCTTTCGAGGGCGACACGCTCCAGGTCCGTTGAGCGTCGGCGTTCAGGGTTGGCCCGGCGCCACCTGCCGCTCGCTGCGCAGGTAGGCGAGGAGATCGCGGACCTCGTCGGTCGCGAGGGAGCGCAGGAGCCCCTCCGGCATCAGGGAGATCGCCGCGGTGTCGCGGGAAACGATGTCCGCGCGCGCGACCACGGTGTCCTGGCCGACGGAGCGCAGGGTCACCTGGCGCTCATCCTCGGCCCGGACGTTGCCCGCGAGGGTGCGCCCGTCCCGGGTGGCGATCGTCACCAGCCGATAACTCTCCTGCATCACCTCGCTGGGGTTGATGATCTCGGTGAGGATGTAGTCGAGGTTCGCGCGGTTGGAGCCCGTCAGGTCCGGGCCAATCTCGCCGCCCTGGTCGAAGAGGCGGTGGCAGGCGGCGCAGGTGCGCTCGAACACGCCCCGGCCCCGCGCGGGATCGGCCTTCGCGAACTCCTCCTCGGTGAGGACGCGCTTGAGGCGGGCGATCTCGGCGAGCTTCTCCTCGTCCGGCTGCGCTACCGCGCCCCAGAAATCGCCGAAGGCGGGCCCGATCACCCGCTGGAGCTGGCGGGCGGCGAACGCCGTGACATCCCGGCGCGGGACCGCGTCGCGGCGCAGCGCGCCGAACAGGGCCTGCGCCGAGGCGCGGCGCGCCGAGAGGGTCAGGATCGCCTCGGCGCGGTCGCCTGCGTCGAGGGCGGCGTAGCGCGCGAGGAGCTCCCGGGCGATGCCCGGATCCTCGAAGGCGGCGAGGGCTCGGATCGCGTCGCGCCGGAGCTTGGGTTCATCGATCAGGCGCAGGACGGCAGGCAGCGCCTCCGGGGCGGCGTCTCGGGTGAACGCCTGCAGGATCTCACGGCGCTGGGCGACCCCGGTGGCGGGATCGCCCAGCGCGGCGAGCCGGGTCGCCCGCGCCTTGGCGTCCCCGAAGAGCTGGCCGACCTGCGCGACCAAGTCCCGCACCGCCGCGTCACCCGCCGTCTCGAGGGCGGCGGCGGTGGCGGGCCACGCGGGCGGCGCCTCTGCGTCCCGGCGTCCCTGGGCGGCGAGCCCGTCCCGCAATCCCTCCAGCAGCGCCTGTCGCGGGCCATTCGCGGGGGCGGCCCGGAGGGCGGCGACGATGGAAGTCAACTGATCCGCCGCGACCGCCCGCCGCGCCGTCCAGCGCGCGAGCACCGGGATCCGGCCGCCCGCGGCAAGGGCGAGGGCGCGTGCGGGGTCGGTGGGAACCAGCGGTTCGAGGGCGAACCAGAGCATCTTCGGCAGATTGTGATCCGTCGCGTCGGCAGCGTGGCTCACCAGGCCGGTGAGGATGTCCCAACGTTCCGCCGCGGGCATCCGCTGCAGGGCGGCGGTCACGGCGAGCCGCACCACCGGGGAAGGGTCGCTTTGGGCCAACTGGCCGAACTTGGCCACGGCCTCCGCCCCGACCGCCCGGTCCTCGGCCAGCAGCTGCACGGCCCATGCCCGGACATGGGCCTCGGCGTGATCCAGGGCGCTCCGCAGGAGTGCGGGGGTCGCGGTCCCGGTGACGTGCAACGTCCAGAGCGCCCGCAACTTGCCGGCCGCGTCGGGCGCGTCCCGGAAGATCGCCTGAAGCCGGGGTGCGACCGCCGGAGAGAGGCGGCCTTCCGCCGCGCGCTGCTGCAGCAGCACACGGGCGCGGCGGCTGAACCAGTCGTTGCGGTGATTCAGCAGCTCGAGCAGCTCGGGGTCCGACTGCGCCGCCAGGTTGAGGCCGGCCCTGCCGGGCAGTCCCTTGGGGGCCACGCGGTAGATGCGGCCGGTGTCCTTGGCGTCGACCGAGTTGCCGCAGATGTCACCATCGTGCCAGTCGAGCACGTAGACCGCGCCGTCGGGTCCCGTCTCCACGCTGAATCCGACCCACGCGGGATCGTTGGCCAGTAGGGTGTCGTCCCCGTGGCGGCCCACGAAACCGGAGCCGCGGGGCTCCAGAATGTCGGAGAGCAGCGCGTGCTCGTGGATGTTCGCCATAAAGATGCGACCGCGGTACTCGCGCGGGAAGGCGTCCGCGAGGTAGACGCGCGCGCCGCCGTGCGCCGAGCGGTGGCTGTGGTCCGCGATGGTGCGGATGTCCTCGTAGACGTGGGGATTAAGGTGCTTGCCGCCCTGCCGGTGGTAAACGCCGCCCGGGATCACGTGCCAGAGGTGAGGGATGACGCAGGCGGTGATGAACATCTGGCCGTGGTCGTCGAAATCGAGGCCCCAAGGGTTGCTGAAGCCGTGCGCCACCACCTCGAAGCGGTCCTTGACCGGATGGTAGCGCCAGACGCCGCCGTCGATGTATTGCCCGTCCACCACCGGGATCTTCTCGGGGAAGGCGTCGCCGCGACGGTAAACGCGGCCGCCGTCCGCGGGCTTGCCCACGGTAGAGCGGGTCGCGAAGCCCTGGCACCCGTAGAGCCAGCCGTCCGGGCCCCAGTTGAAGCTGTTGAGCGTTTCGTGGCGGTCCTGGATGCCCCAGCCGGTCAGCCGGACTTGGATGTCGGCATCGGCTAGATCATCGCCGTGACGGTCGGGCACAAACAGGAGGTTGGGCGGAGCCCCGAGCCAGAGCCCCCCGAAGCCGACCGCGATCGCGGCCGGGAAGGGGATGCCCTCGAGGAACACCTTCCGCCGGTCGAACGTGCCGTCGCCGTCGGTGTCCTCGAGGATCAGAATGCGACTGTCCCCGTGGTTGGCGAAGCCGGTGCGCCGCGTCTCGTAGTCGCGGTTCTCCGCGATCCACAGGCGGCCGCGGTCGTCCCAGCAGAAGGCCATCGGCTGCGTAATCATCGGTTCCGCCGCCGCGAGGCGGACCTCGAGACCGGGGGCGGTCGTCATCCGGGCGACGGCCTGCGCGCCGGTGAGGAACGGCGCGGCCTTCGCCTCGGCGCGCGCGAGGTTCCACAGCACGAAGTCCGAACGCTCCCCCGAATAGGTCTTCCACGCCTCCATCAAGCCCACGTCGTCGAGCGGCCCGGTGTAGACGACGAGCTGGTGGCGGAAGATTTCCGCGCGGCCGCGCGCAATGGTCCACTCGCCAGCGATGGCGCGGCTCGGGCCGGCGCCGAGTTGCTTGTCAACCCGCCAGGGGAGCGGGTAACCGGGGTTCCGCGGATGGTCGAGAATGGCGATGTGCGCGGAATCCGCACGACCCTCGACCTTGAGCCCGATGTCGAGCCAGACCGCGCGTTGGCCGTTGGCGCGCTCATTCCGCTGGCGGTTGCTGTTCGTGACCTCCCCCTCCATCCCGGCGCGCCACGGCATCCGGAGGAAGAGCCCGCCGTAGTCGTACTTCGCCACCGTGAGGTCGACGAGCCCCTCGCCCTTCCACTCTAGGTCGATCAGGTAGCGGCCGCCCGCTTCGCGGAAGGTCCACGTCTGGGTCTCCGCCATCACCGGCTGCCCGGCATCGTCCAGCAGGTGGTAAAGGGTCGACCACCGCACCTCGCTGCCCTGCGCGACGAGCGGGGTCAGGGCGACGCGGCGCCAGTGGCTGGCGCCGGGATTATGGAAGTAGTCGCGGCCGTTGACGCGGGTGAGCCCCCAGTAGATGCCGGTCTGGTGGCGGTGGTGGCCGGGGCTGAACTCGGTAAGGACGCCGCGTCCGTCCGGCGCGACGAGCGGGTGCAGGTACGGGCGGAAATCGGGGCGCGCGTGCTGGGTGAGCAGCGGCTCCGCGGTGCCGTCACGGAGGACGGCGATCGTGTGCTGCGCGGCATCGTGCCGGAGCGTGAGGCCGGCGGCCGCCAGCGTGCCCGGCAGCAGTGCGGCGAGGAACAGCCAGGGCCGGCGGGTCGGAGCGCGGCGGAAGCCTTCAGCGGGTTTCACGGTAATCGGGGTTGGGTTCCATCGCGGCGGCGCCGACCGACTGCTGCCACTGGCGGAGGCGATCGGTGAGCGCCCGGGCGAGGGCGGGCTGGGTGGCGGCGAGATCGTCCTGCTCGCCGGGATCGGCCCGCAGGTTGAAGAGCTGCACCCGCTGCTGCTCGAAGTAGAGGAGCAGCTTGTGCTCGCCGGCGCGGATGGCGGCGCCCGGGCTCTGGCGCCCGTGGTTGCTGTAGTGGGGGAAGTGCCAGAAGAGCGCGTCGCGCGTGGGGGCCTGACCGCCGCGCAACAACGGGGCCAGGCTCACGCCGTCGCGATGCTGCTCCGGCAGGGCGGGCAGGCCGGCGAGCTCAAGGATCGTGGGGTAGAGATCCGTGCTGATAACCGGTACCTCGCTCACCACGCCGCCGCGCACCCCGGCTCCGGGTGCCCGGATCATCAGGGGCACGCGGATGCCGCCCTCGTAAAGCCAGCCCTTGGCGCCACGGAGCGGCAGGTTGGAGGTGGAGTACGCCGCGTCGAGGGCGTTGGCCGCGACCACCCGGTCGGGCCGGCCGAAGTTGGCGGCGGCCATCCCGCCGTTGTCGGAGACGAAGATCACGATCGTTTGCCCGGTGAGGCCGAGCGCCTCGAGCTTGTCGGTGAGGCGGCCGAAATTCTGGTCGAGGTTCTCGACCATCGCAGCGAACACGGGGTTGTCCTGGTGCTGGCGGATCTTGACCGTGCGGTTGGGGAAGACCCGGTGTCCGGCGAACTCCTCGCGGCGGGCGAGCGTGCCGAGTTCCGCGCCCGTCGGCGGGCGGGTGTCGTCTGGGTTGCCCTCGAGCACGAAGGCCGGCTCCGCGGGCGCCGAGCGTCCCTGGAGCTTCGCGCGATACTTGGCCACGAGGGCCGCCGGCGCCTGGATCGGGTCGTGCACCGCAAAGTGAGAGAGGTAGAGGAAGAACGGCCGGTCGCGGTGCTCTTCGACCCAGCGCAGCGCCTCGTCGGTAAGGCGGTCGGTCAGGTACTGGCCGGGGGCGTCATCGAGGCCGTCGAGTTTAAAGGGCGGGTGGAAGCCTGGGTTGGGCCAGCCCTTGTTCCAGCGGGGTACCTGGACGTCGAAGCCCTGAGCGCGCGGGCCGTTGGGCTCCTCGCCGAGGTGCCACTTGCCGAAGTGACCGGTGGCGTAACCGCGGGCGCGCAGGGCCTCCGCGAGCGTCGTCTCCTCAAGAGGCAGGTGCTGGCGCACGGGTGCGTTCCGCAGGCGCTGGAAGGGGAACTCCTTCCGGCCCGGCAGCCAGTCGGTGAGCTGCAGCCGGGCGGGGTACTTGCCGGTGAGGATGCTCGCGCGCGTGGGCGAGCAGACGTGGCAGGCGGCGTAGGCGTCGGTGAAGCGGACGGACTCGCGAGCGAAGCGGTCTAGGTTGGGCGTCTCGTGGAAGGTGCTGCCATAGCTGCCAAGGTCGCGCCAGCCGAGGTCATCGATCAGCACGAGGATGACGTTGGGCGGCCGCGCGGGGGCGGCGGCCGCGGTGGGGAACGGGAGCAGCGCGAGGGCGAGGAGAGGGAGGAAGCGCATCGGCGGGAAGGGTCAGAAGTCGCGTTTCACGCGGAGGATGTAGTCGCGCAGGCGGATGCTGCCGTAGCGGCTGTAGAAGAACGGCGCGCGGTTGTTCCCGGCGTCGAAGGCGGGTTCGGTGCCGAGGACATTGTTCAGGGTGAACTGCACGGAGAGGCGGCGCAGGTAGGGCCAGCGGTGACGCGGCCCGAAGGCGTGGCTGATATTCAGGTTGTGGAAGGTCTGGGCGGCGACCCTAAACCCGCCCTGGGGCCCGGTGCTGGTGGTGATCAAGTTGGGATTAGCCGCGCCGAGGTAGACTGGGTCGCCCGGCGCGCCGGCCTGCCGGTAGCCGCCGTGGTGCACCGCGCTCCACGAGGCGCGCCAGCCGCGGCCGCCGGACCAGCTGAGCGTGAAGTTGGCCTTCGCGCGGTTCGTACCGCCGGAGTTTGGGTAGCCCACGTATTCGAGCGCCGGGTAGCCGATCGCCGGCGGCAGTTGGAGGTTCTCGGTAAGGGTCGCGCGGGCGCGCGCGGCGAAGACGCCGATGGGCGTGGTGCGCCGATAGTCGACCGAGGCGTCCCAGCCGTCAGTGAGGCCATCGCCGACGTTGTAGAACGCGAAGGTGAAGAGCTCAATGCGGCGCGTCGCCGGGTCCCGCTGGATGCTACCCGCCGGGGCGCGGTCGCCCATATTGGCCAGCTGCTGCACGTTGTTCACGTTGCGGATGAGGCCGGTCTTCGCGATCCGCCAGTACTCGAGGTTGACGCGGAGGTCCTTGAGCGCGCCCTGCGGCTCCCAAATGACGCCGCCCGCCCAGTTGCGCGAGGTCTCGGGGCCGAGGGCGGGATTGTTTCCCGCCACGCTCAGCGAGGTGTAGCTGGTGCCGGTCACCGGGTCGAAGAAGACGGCGGTGGGAGTGGCCGCGGAGAGCCCGCCGGTGTTGATCCGCTGCGTGAGCTGCGCGAAGGTCGGCGGCAGAAACGCCTCGGCGTAGGACGCACGGAGGGTCAGCGTGTGGAAGGGCTGGTACTTGAGGCCGAGCGTGGGTTTGGTGGCGCGTAGCCGCGCGATGTCCTGCCGGCTCTCGTTGGCGCTGCGGGTGATGCGCGGGAAGGGCAGCGAGTCGGGGAAGATGTTCACGCGCCCGTCCGGGTTGGTGTAGACGTTGAACCGCTCGGTGCGGACCGCCGCCTGCAGGTCGAGCGCGCGGAGCAGCGGGCGCTCGTTGCGGCCCGAGACCAGTGGGAGGCTCACCTCGGCGTGCGCGGCGTAGGTCGAGATGCGCTGCCCGATGAAGTAGGAGTGCTGGTTGGTCGGGTTAGCGGTCGCGGGCGGCAGCGGGGGGAAGGTGCCGCCGACGTAGGCCTGCGGCAGGCGCTCCGTGTAGATCTCGGTGCCCAGCGTGAGCACCGGACGGCCGCCGGGCAGGTCAAGCACTGGGCCTGAGCCGCGCAGGTTGTAGTCCAGCATCGTGTCTCGGTTGTACCCGGTCCAGCGCCCGTAGTAGCGCTCGAGTTCAAGCGGGTGCGCGATGGTGTCGACGAAGGGGTTCAGCCCGCCGGTCCACAGCAGCGGGGCGTTCCCACCGAAGGTGGTCGCGTTGGTCAGGTTCATCAGCGGGTAGTCGATCTTCTGCGAAGTCACGGAGTAATTGACGTCGGCCGCGACGCGCCAATCAGCGGGGAGCTTCAGCAGCGCGCCGAACACGCCGCCGCCGACCCAGTTGGTCACATCGTTGGGGACGGACTGGCGCAGCGGGATCGGCAGGCTGATAAAAACGTTCTCGCGGAACGGATTCGCGGGCGAGTTGCCGGGCACCGCGAACTGGTAGGCGCCGTTGCCGAGCGGCACCCAGCGGGCCTCGAGGGTCGCGCTGCGGTTGAAGGCGAAGTCGGCGAAGAGGTTCAGCCGGGCGTTCACCTGATGGTCGACGCGCGCCATCAGGGCCTCCTTGCGGGGGACGTGGACCAGCGTGCTCTCGAGGCCGCGCCACACGCTCGGGGCGAAGTCCAGGTTGTAGCGGCCCGCGTTGGCGAGCAGGCCGGCGTCGAGGGTCGCGCGCGGCGTCGAGGGCGAGATGCCGTAGGGGATGTGGGTGAGGCGCGAGTTGAGGGGCTGGCCCGTAGACTTGAGGGTCAGCGTCGCCGTCTGCGCGTTGGCGAAGCCGTTCACCGCGGCGTTGTTCAGCACGATGTTCGGGGTCGCTCCGCTCGTGAAGGTTGCCGTCGGCGAGTAGAACGTGGCGGGGCTGTTGGCCACGGCGCGCCGGAAGTTCTCCATCAGAAACGGACGGTCCTTCAGCCGCAGCGGCTTACCGTCGGAGTAGCTGCCGCTGACCGTGATGTGGGTCCGCCGACCGAGGGAGAAGCCGTAGATCCCGCTCACCGTCCGGATGGGGGCATCGGTATCGAAGGTGTTCTGGTAGCTGGCCGAGACCTGGCCGCCGGTGTAGCTGCGCTTGAGGATCACGTTCACGACGCCCCCGACGGCGGTGCCGCCGTAGAGCGCCGAAGCGCTGCCGGGGAGCACCTCGACGCGCTCGACCGCCGCCAGCGGGATGCCGTTCACGTCTGGCTGGAAAGTGACGCCGCGGTTCGCGAGGTTCGAAGTGCGCTGGCCGTTGATCAGGATCAGCGTCTGCGACGCGCCGAGCCCGCGGAGGTTGATGGAACTCGAGGCGCCCAGCTGATTGGTGAGAGCGCTCGGGTCGATCTGCGCGTTGGTTTCCATCACCGAATTCTGCGTCAGGCTGTCGCGCAGCACCTCGTCGAGGTCGTTTCGCCCGGAGGACTCGATCTCCTCCGCGCTCAGGATGTAGTACGCTTGGGCGTCGTTGATCCCGCGGGGGATGTCCATATTGGCGTCGGTGAACGGCACGGGCTTCTTGTCGAACACCTTGAACTCGGACATCACGCGCACCTCCTCGGCCGAGGGGGGCGGCGCGGCGGGGGCGGGTGGACGCACCTGGGCCCCGGCGGGGCCGGCGGCGGCGAGGAGGAGCGCGGGCAGGAGCAGGGTGGGGCGGACGGGGCGGGGCATCACGGGAGGAAGGGGTTTTCCGGACAACCCCCACAGTGTAACAGATCAGGGTCCCGCCCCGAAATGAGAGTTCGATTCAGGAAAGTTGAGTTTTCTTACCGTGAAAATCGCTGCGGCCGTTTCCCCGCGGCGCGGAGGATTGAAGTTTTGCGCCGCCAGTGGACCCCGGGACGGACGTCGGAGAAAGGCGACGCGCAACGCCCGCTTGAGGCGTGGGCGGTTCCGCGATCACCCCGGGGCTGCGGCGTCGCGCTCGGTCGAAATCGGGGCGCCGTCACGAGGTCCGGAAACGCGGCCGCCGACCGCGCGCGGTCCGGACGGGACGGCGGGGTCGGCGGCGGTTTCCGGCGGGAATCAGACGATCACCTGGGTGCCCCCGAAGGTGACGAGGGCGCTCCCGGCGAACGTTTCATTCCACAGGAAATCGGAGCAGCGCAGGTACTCGAGGGCGACCTGTTCCCCGAGCAGGATTCCCTCGATCGCGTCGGAGCGCCAGTGGACTCCGGCAAAGTTCCGGCCGATCGACATGTTCGCGGCCAGCTTGTTGAGTTCGCCGCCCACCGTGAGGGCGGGTCCGGTGTAGGGCAGCAGCGCGGTGCCATCGCGGCTCGCGACCACGGGATTACTGATCACGGCGTTGGAATCGAAGAACGCCTTCAGGACGGTGACGCAGGCGCCGGCGATGGTGGCGTGGCCGGATGGGTAGGCCGGATGCGTGGGGCAACCCTCGGCGTAGCCTTGGGCGAGCAGGTAGGAGCCTTGCCGCGCCCAAACTTGGGGCAGGACGGGCGAACTCAGCACATCGGCGTGCACCGGGAACGCCGCGCCCGCGGTGAGGCGGCGGTGGACGCGCTGGGCGTACTCCTCCGGGCGCAGACGGCGGTGGAAGGCCCATTTCTGGGTCCAAGCGGCACGTAGGGCGTCGACCGCGATCCGGGCGACCTGGTCGAGAATGTGGGGGCCACCAAAGGTGGCGAACGGTGCCTCCGCGGTCTTCACGAGGTAAGGATTGCCCGGATTGCGGCGCGTGCCGCCGGCGAGGAGGATGAGGGCCGCGTTGAGGAAGGCTTGGTAGGAATAGTCCTTGTGGACGAATTCGCCGAGGTCTCTGCCGTTGCGCAGGTAGACAGGGCCGCTCACGGCCGGGCCGGAGCGGGGAGCGCCGTTCTGCACGGCCAGCCAATCTGCCTCGGTGGTGAGGAAGTCCGCGCCCGGCGCGGGTACGGGATACTTCTGGTCGTAGGTGACGGGACCGGTCGGGATCGGCTTGAAGAGAAACTGCGAGATGTAGGGTCCGGTGAGGTTGCCGGAACTGCTGGCGCGGAAGAGGGTGTCCGGCACCACGGTGGTTCCGAACTTGGGCCCGCGGAAATCGCTCAGCCGGGAAAGGTCCGCGCAGGCGTCCAGGACCGGACTTGAGGAGATGTAGTCGGCGAACGGGACATCGCGCAGGACGGCATGCCAGTAGCATTCCACCATTTCGCCGGCGGTCTCCGCTGAGGCGAAAGCTGGCGCAGCGGGCATCGACAGATCGAAGGGATCACACCCCTCCATCAGGTAGCTCCAGCCGGCCTGTGGGTTGGCGAGCTTCACCGTGCCTCCCAGCGGCACGGCGGCAAAGTCGGCCTCGGCGCCGGTACTGCACGCCTGCCGCAGGGCGGCGTAGGCGGCGGGCAGGACGCGGCCCTGCGCGTCGTGGGGGAGCGCCTTGGAGAAGTTGCCCGGGAAGCCGGCCAAACTCTCGTCGGCGTTGACTGGGTGGTCGACCGGCGGACTGCCACCGAGCAACTCCTGTGCGGCCTGAATCCGGACCTGCAGGGCATTACCGCGGCGGGTCTTGGGGAGGCTCCGGAGCAGATTCCGGAACGCGATCTCTTGCGGCTGGGCGGCGACGGCCGGGGTGGAGGGAATGGCGGTCGCGGCCGCAAGGGTACCGAGGCTGCCGAGGAAGGCGCGGCGCGGGAGGGGAGCGGCGACGGTGACGGCTGGGGCGGAGGGAGGGGAGGCTTTCATAGGGGGGGGGTCGGAGGTAGGCGCCGGAGGGGGCACCTTGCTGCCGTTAGCTACGTGGTTGTACCCCGAGGAACGGGGTAATTACCGCCACTCGTCCAGTTGCCGTTCCCGCTGCAGGCGTATTTGACAGAGTTTTTACCAATTCAACCCGGCGATCTCGGATCTCGCGCAAAGGCCTGATAATGATCGTCCAAAATCAGCCAATGCGCCTATTCGCGGCCCCTTGGGGCTACGGGTTCGAGCTAGCCCCCAGACCTCCTCAGTTATTCTGGGTGGGCGGCGAGGAAGCGCGCGATGTCAGCCAGATCCGACGTACTGAGGCGCAGTCCAGCCGCCGGGATCAGTTCGCGGATCTGGCCGGGCCGGCGGGCGCCGACGATCGCGGCGGTGACGGCGGGGTGACGCAGTGTCCACGCCAAAGCCACTTGTCCCGGCGTGGCGCCGTGTCGGCGGCCGATCTCTCGGAGCACCTCCACGAATCGGAGGTTGCGCGAAAACAGTGGCTCCTGGAAGTGACGATTCTTCTCGCGGCGCCAATCTTCGGCCGGGAGTGCGGCGAGCCGCTCGTGCGTCCAGGCCCCGGTTAGCAGCCCGGACTGCATCGGGGAGTAAACGAGCGTGCCAATGCCCTCGCTTTGGCAGTGGGGCAGGATCTCGGGCTCGATGTCACGACGCAGGAGAGAATAGGGCGGCTGCAGGGAGCAGACGGGGGCGATGGCGGCGGCGCGGCGGAGTTGGGCTACGTTAAAATTTGAGACGCCGATCCAGCGCACTTTGCCCTCCTGCCGCAGCTTCGCGACCTCCGCCCAACCCTCCTCGATCTCCGCGTCGGGCTCCGGCCAATGGAGCTGGTACAGGTCGATCGCCTCGACCCGCAGGCGCCGCAGGCTGGCCTCGCACTCGCGGCGCACGCTGTCGGCGCGGAGACACTTGCCGATCTCGCGCTGCTCATTCCACACCCGGCCGCACTTCGTGAAGACGTAGGGCCGGTCCTTCACGCCGTCCAAGGCGCGCGCGACGACCTCCTCGGAATGACCGAGACCGTAGACGGCGGCCGTGTCGATCCAATTGATCCCGGCGTCGAGGGCCTCGTGGATCGCCGCGATGCTCTCGCGATCGTCCTGGCTGCCCCACCCGAAGGCCCACCCGCCGCCGCCGATGGCCCAGGCGCCGAAGCCGAGCGGGGTAATGTTCAGGTCGGAGGCGCCAAGGGGACGGGTCTTCATCCTGGGAGTGAGGCGCCACGGCGGGCCGGCGCCAACGTCAATCATTGGCACTGGAATTGGCCTTGAGCCCCGGGCCGCGGCCGGCAGGGTGCGGGCGATGGACCCCGCGCCCCCCACCGCCCCGGACCCGAGTCGCCTGCCGCGTCATCTGGGGGTCTGGAACGGGGCGCTGCTGCTTGTCACCTACACGATCGGCGTGGGGATTTTACAGTCCCCTGGCGTGGTGCTGCGCAACACGGGCTCGGTCTCGCTGGGCTATGCGGCGTGGCTGGTTGGCGCGGTGGTGGCGGTCTGCGGGGCGCTGGTAATGGCGGAACTGGCGGCCCGGACCCCGCGGTCGGGCGGGACCACCGTGTTCCTGCGGGAGGCCTACGGTCCTCGGGCCGCGTTTGTCTACGGGTGGACCGCGATGTTTCTCGCCCCGCTCGCGACGGCGGCGATTACGTTGGTCAGCGTGCGCAACCTAGGCGCGATTTTGGGCTGGTCACCCGGGGTGCAGACCGCCGTGGGGGTTTCGTGGGTGGGGGGCATCACGCTGCTGGCGATGCGTTCCGGGCGGGTGGTCGCGCGGATTGTGGGCGGGGTGGGAATCTTCAAGGTGAGCGCCCTCGGCACCGTGGTGGTGCTCTGCTTTGCGGGTGACGGAGCCGCGGCCCCGGCTGCCGCGACGGCGGAGCTGCCGGTGCCCGACTCGCTGTGGGTGGGCTTCGGCCTAGCGGTGGTAGCAACGATGTTCGCCTACGACGGCTGGGATGGGTTGGCCCTAGTCGCGGGAGAGGTACGGGATCCGGGGCGCAACCTGCCGCGCGCCACGCTGCTCGGGATGGGCATCATCCTCGCGGTCTACCTCGCGGTGAACACCGGTTTTCTCCACGCGCTGTCCCCTGCCCAAGTTGCGTCCACCCCCGCGCTCGCCGCGACGGCGATGGAGCGCGTGCTCGGGGCCGAGGCCAGTCGGGTGGTCACGGTTTTCGTCGCCTGCAGTGCGGCGAGCACGGTCTTCAGTTCGCTGCTCTGCAACCCCCGGATCTTCTTCGCGCTCGCGGAGGAGGGGCAGTTTTTCCGCGTCGCGGCGCGCGTGCACCCGGCCTGGGCCACTCCGTGGGTCGCGACGCTGGCGTACGGGGGGCTGACGGTGACTTACATTGCCTCGGGGGGCGGGTTTGAGACCCTGACGCGGTATATGATCCTCGGATTTCTGCCGATCTACGGCCTAGTCGCGTTCGCCGCGATTCTGGCCCGCCGCCGCGGACGTCCCGCCGTGTTCGCGATGCCGTTCTACCCTTGGCCCGTGATCCTGATGCTGGTCTACGTCGTCGCGGGTCTGGCGAGCGGGTTCGCCGGCGACGCCGCCGCAGCGGCCGGTGGCCTCTGCCTGATGGCCGCCGGGGTGGGCGTGCACGCTCTCTGGTCGCGGACGCGGGGGTGGACCCGGGCGTGAGCCGATTTGCGCTGCTGGAGCCTCCTACCACCGTTCGGCCCAGACCCCAACTGATGCACCCGCTCATCAGCCTTCCGCTCCTCTCCGGTCTGCTGCTGCTCTCCGGCTGTTACACCAATCCGGTCACGGGCCGCCGCTCGCTGGTGCTGCTTTCCCAAGGCCAAGAGGCTCAGTTGGGCGCCCAGTCGTTCCAGCAGATCCGCCAGAAGGAGAAGGTGGCCGCCGATCCGGGTGCCAACGCGCGGGTCCAGCGGGTGGGGCAGAGGATCGCCGCCGTGGTGGGCGAGGCGCTGCCGGGCGCCCGCTGGGAATTTGTCGTTTTTGATTCGAAGGAGCTCAACGCGTTCGCGCTCCCGGGTGGGAAGGTCGGGGTGTACACGGGCCTGCTGGAGCTGGCCGAAAGCGACGCGGAGCTGGCGACAGTGATGGGCCACGAGATCGGGCACGTGGTGGCACGCCACGGCGCCGAGCGGATGTCCGAGGCGATGGTGATCGCCGGGGTCGGCATCGCGGGCTCGCTCGCGGTGGAGGCCAACAGCAATGACCCGCGGATGCGCGACCTTTTCGCCCTCGCGTACGGAGGCGGTACCACGTTGCTGCGGGTGCTCCCGCATTCCCGGGCCAACGAGAGCGAGGCCGACCGGATGGGAATGCTCTACGCCGCGCGCGCGGGTTACGATCCACGGGGCGCGGTGTCCTTCTGGCGTAAGATGGCGGCGCGCAAGCAGGCCGCTGTCCAAGGGCCGCGGATGCCGGCCTTTCTGTCCACTCACCCTGCCGACGAACGCCGGATCGCCGACCTCGAGGGGTTTCTCCCCACCGCGTTGCCCATCTGGGAGCAGTCGCGTGGCGCCCGGCCGGCGGGCGGCGACTGAGCGGCCGCCTCAGCGCGACGCTTGGCCCGGAGCGCCGTTCTCGGCCTGACGTTCGGCGAGCAGCCGGCTGAGCCGCGCGAAGTCGAGGGGCTTCTGCAACTGCGCGTCCATCCCGGCGTCCACGCACCGTCCGAAGGTCTGACGGGAAATGCTCGCCGTGAGCGCGATGACGGGCGTTCGACGGCCACCGCCCTCCATCTGGCGGATCCGGCGGCAGGTCTCGTAGCCGCCCATCCCTGGCATATGGATGTCAAGCAGGACGGCGTCGTACTTCGACTGCGCGAGGCAAGCGAGGGCCTCCTCGCCGCTCGCCACGGCGTCCGCTTCGAACCCGTGCCGGCGCAGCCCAAGGCTGACGACGAGGCGGTTGGCCTCGAGGTCGTCGACGACCAAAATGCGCCCCCGCCCTCGGATCGGG